>CAMENQ010000231.1 GCA_945928585.1 uncultured Roseburia sp.
TTACATTTTACGATTAGATTTTTTATAGTATACATACCATACTACTGTATTCATTATACTACTTTAAATTATTTTTCTGCAAGCACTTTATTTATTTTATTCCATATTTCGGCATAATTAACAATTTTTTATTAAATCTTTGTATATTTGCAACACATATATATTTATTTTTTTAGCTACTCCACTTTCTCATAGAACTTATTAATCAAAAGTTCATATACGGCATCCTGATTAAGGTTATATCTTTCGTACTTCCATATAGGATTTGTATCCAGTGCTCCCTCAAAGGTATATATTCCTCCAAATCTGTAATCAACAAGTTCCGAAGCAAGGTATGTCATCTCATCAATGCTCAAATCAGTTACTACATATTTTTTTATTATGTCATATATATCTATAACCTTTCCAATATCACTTTTTATCTGCGACATACCTACATTTATAAATTGTGTCATATACTGTTTCTGTCTGTTTAATCGAAGACCTGCTGAATCAGAAATATATAAATTTCTATAATGTATGTAATCATATGCAGCTTTTCCTTTAAGGGTTACATTTTCTCCCTGTTTAAAGCTGTTGATTCCGGTGTCAAATGTTTCAAGAGAAGTAAGTGTAATTCCGCCTATGGAATCATTTAATTCAGGAATAGCTCCCATATTAATGGAGGTTACTGAGTGTATAGGCAAATCATACAACATTTTTGACACTGCCTTCATTGTCATTTGGTTGCTATTTTCCATTCCTCCTCCATATGCGTGCTGCAGACATATCTGTGTGTAGCCTGCCCCAAGGTATTTATTGTTTTTATCATATACATCTACAAGGGCAATGGAATTTCTGTGTATTGCCAAAATATCCATAACCTTTGTATGAGGATTTATTGTAAGTAAAAAAAGAGTATCTGCCTGTCCTCCGCTTACGCCATCCTTGGCAGGTTTCACTTCATCCAGCTTATCTATTCCAAGAAACAGTAATGTTATCATATCTTTGTTGTAAGCATATTTTACTCCGTCAAAAATAATATCGTAGTTTGAGTTTTCAGATACTCCCTCAAAACTTACCGTATGATTTTTCAAACCGGTCTGGTTATTATTGCTGCTTCCATTACCATTTTCATTATTTACATTAGTTGTTCCATTATTATTTCCATTACTGTTTCCATTATTACTTACACTATTTCCCCCATTTGTTTCCGCAGACAGTCCATCATTTGTACCCTCAAATATAACTACATTTCCGTTTTCATCTATGGACATATCCAAATCCTTTATTATTTCACCACTATCATCGGTTTCCTTTTCAGTCACACGAAAGCTTGGCTTTTCTGATGTAGCATTTGCATAAAGTTTTTTCTTTCCACTATTTACAAGTGAAACATACACAATAATAACTATAACCACAAGTGATGCTATAGTCCCTCCTATTATAAGAAGGACTTTTTTCCATCTTTTCATCTTCGGCTTTGATGTAAGCTTTCCGTCTGCTTCTTCATCAATTATCTCCACTCCGGTTATATTTTCCGCTGTAACAGTCATTTCACCGTCATTTTTCTTCCTGTTAAATATCTTAGCAGAAAAAATTTTATTTTTTAAATTCTTCAGTTTTTCACTAATCACTTTCATTTTCTCTTTCATGGCATAAACCTGTCCTTCTATAGTAATCACTTTTTCGGGTATTTTCGCAACCCGTATTTATCTGTTATCGTTACAATATATTATATAATTATATTCATTCCCTTATAATATTGCAAGGATAATTTTGCCATACTTTATTAAAAATCAAGAAGCAGAACCTTTTCTCAGGTTCTGCTTCTCCTTCACTTATAAAACCTTCTGTCTTTAGAACTCCGGCTCTATAAGACCATATGTATTTCCTTTTCTTTTATAAACTACATTTACTTCATCAGTATCTGCGTTTCTGAATACGAAGAAGTCATGTCCCAAAAGCTCCATCTGAACGCATGCTTCCTCTACATCCATAGGCTTTACTGCAAATTTCTTTGTTCTGACTATCTTTACTGTATCGTCCTCGTCATAATCCTTGTCAAGGAACTCTGCTGAAAAGCTCTCGGCTGAGTGTTTCTTGTCTGCTATCTTGTTTTTATACTTTTTAAGCTGTCTCTCGATAACTTCCTCTACCAAATCTATAGATACATACATATCACTGCTTACCTGCTCAGCTCTTATAATCTTACCCTTGACAGGGATGGTTACTTCTATCTTCTGCCTCTCCTTTTCTACGCTCAGCGTCACTATAACTTCTGTGTCAGGATTAAAATATCTCTCAAGCTTTCCTATCTTTTCCTGAACTGCTGATCTGATTCCCTCTGTTACGTCAATGTTTCTGCCTGTAATTACGTATTTCATGATGTCCACTCCTTTATACAGTTATTCCAAAAGAAAGTCTTAAAAACACACGTACGCGACTTTCTTAAGTATGGTTTTATTATACCACAATTTCTGAATTATTCAAGGACAAATATATATTTGTCAGAATTATTTCATATATTTTCCAAGCATTTCATTTACATTTTCTCTAATTATCTCTGCAATATTTTTACACGCGTTTTTGTTCATTCCTGCTTCAACACCTACAGCCATGAGTTCTTTAATTCCCGGATTTTTTCCATTTCCTGCTACAGTTGTTGTATGTTCTCCATAGTATGTACTACTATATGTCAAATCATATGCCGGACTTAATCTCCATAGTTCTTCATCTTCCATATAAATATATGAAAAATTTTTTGAATGATCATCTCTATTATGAGCAAAGACATTAAAACACATTCTTCGGAACATATTTTCTATATCGTGTCGGTTACCAAAGGTTAAAATATTTGTAAGTTTCATTAAATCGCTGTAATCCAAGCTGGGCTGTTCATAATCATGTTCTAAAATCGCGGCAGCCGTCAGCATATGAATTTTTTTTGTTCCATTTCTGTCAAATCTTTTTGTTCCAAAATACCCTTTGCACTTATTTGACGGAAAAAGCTTAACTTCACTTACATCTATTCCGCATTTTTTTGCACAAATTGCATAATCATATTCCATTTTTCCAATATCATCTATATCAGTCTTTGCAGGAAATTTAATTATCCACTGTTCTCCATTTATTTCTGTCATAATTTTAGGTCTTGCACCACCACTGGTACCTCCCAAATAATATAATTCATCAAGTTTGTCAGTATATTCTGTATTCAATATTTTACGACACTGATTTGCAAGTTCATCCAAATCTTCCTCTGCATTCTGTTTCTCATATATTTCTTTTTGAGGTTTATATGTCAGAGCACCCATACCTGATTCCCCAACAATAGATAATCTGTCTAATACAGATAAATCATCAGGATTAATTATATATTTTTTTAATAAACGGCTAAGTAAAAGTTGTCCCCATGCGTCAGGAAGACTATCTGCAAAAACGCCAAACAGTCCACCAAAATAGTCTTTCTGTGGTATAAACACCTGTTTTTTCATAGGAAGTGAAAACGGACTAATGGAAAATCCACATTCCATCCATTCTTCACTGTATTCAAATGCTACTTTATGATTGACAGTCATTGCCAGTGTTCCTACTAATCTATTATCATAAAATACCTGTAATAAGTTATCTGTTTTCATTAATAACCTCCTGTATATTTTTATACGGAATTTGTGTAAACAGGTTTCTTAATTCATCTGCCATATCTAATGCCATAGCTATTTTTGTCAGTGACAAAAGTGATATCTGCCCGGTAACTTCAAACCGCTTTATTGAACCATAGCTTACGCCACTTATGTCTGCCAGCTTTTCCTGTGAAATGGAACGCCTTTTTCTTATGTTTCTTACTCGTCCCGCCAACTTTTTATCAATTTCACCGGCAGTTTCCCATACCAAAGCTTCCATTTTTACCTCCATGCTTTTCTTTTATTTTTTAACAAAACTATTTTGCACAGTATCAGATAATATATTATCCGATTTTGATGTTTTATGGTGTTTTTAGACAATATATTATCCAATCTATTTTATAATATTTATCATATACATTCAAGTTTTATTTCTATTTTTACTTTTTTATATGGTATAAATACCTGTATGGGGAAAGTTGTCACTTTTTTGTCAATAGTTTTTTGTCACTTTTTGTCGATTTGTATGTTTGCACAACAAAATTTTC
>CAMENQ010000232.1 GCA_945928585.1 uncultured Roseburia sp.
TGTTTTTTCAAACTCTGCAGCATTGTAATAAAATGTTTTCTTCATATAAAGCCCCTTAAAATATTTTTTCCAAGTATATGCCTAAAAATCGATTTTTTATACCGAATACAGCCTATGTCGAAAAGTTTTTAATGCGACAGACAGGGTTTGACATTATTTATGGCAGAAAAGGTGTAAGATGACATATAAAAATTGGTAAGGAGGGACAAAAATAAAGGGTTATGATTGAAGTGGTATATAGACAGGAAAAGGAAACTGAAAAATATAAGGATACAGGATTAAAGCTTCCAAAAAACATAAAACAGATAGGTGATGGTGAGGGAGACATTCAGGTTTATATGGAGGATAATGTAGCCTTGTATCTGGCAAGAGTCCCTGACGGTGCAGATGATATAAGATACGGCGTACTGTTAGGTTCAGTAAAGAAAAGCTGTGGATACACATATGTTTTTATAAACGGTGCTGTAGACGTAAGGGAAGTTTTTGATAATACAGTGCTGTTTGGCGATGATATATGGACAGGACTCAATGATGATATTTCAAGATATTTTCCGGGTCTTAAGGTAGTGGGATGGTTTTTAAGCCGAAATGGAAGCAATGCCAACCAGAATATGTGGATAAAGAAAATGCACTTAAATAATTTTGCCGGAATGGATAAAGTGTTTTATAAAATAGACAGAGAAGAAAATGAGGAAGCATTTTACTGCTATGGAAAAGACCAGCTTGAAAGAATGGGATGTTATCATATATATTTTGAAAAAAATCCGGAAATGGTAAGATACATTGAAGAAACAGGGGCAGATATGCATTTCAGACATTCGGGAACAGGTGAAATAAAAGCGGGGGCAATAAGCAGGGCAGCAGAAAGAAGGGCGGAAAAAATAAAAAATAATATAAATAATAAAGCAGGTTCGACGGAAGAAAGGAAAACAGAAAAAGACATTAACAAAGACATTAATAAAGAATTTAATAAAGAAGAATGGGAGACACCTGAAATTATTAAATATACCGTAAAACTCAGAAAAGTAGCGTCATTTTTAGTAATATGCGGACTTGCAGGAGCCCTTGGAGTTATGGGAATGAAAGGACAGCTTAACAATCTTGCAGACGGCTTTACGGATTTAGTTAATAATATAATGCATAATGATGAAGAACCGGCAGGAGGAACCGGAATAATATCTGTAAATGGTGTACCGTCAGAAAACAACAGCAATGTGCTTGAAACTACCCGGAACGAAGAATCCACTCAGGAAACATCAGAAAATAAAGAAACAGAAAATCAGACAGGGGAAACCGGAGCAGCAGAAGTCACAGATAATGGAAACAAAGAGGAGGAAACAACTGCGGCAGAAGAAAATACAGTATCCGGGGAAGCGGCAACTGCATCAGTGCTTCCGGCATCTACACAAACCTATCATGTAGAAAAGGGAGATACATTGTACAGCATATGCATGAAACTTTACGGAAACACATCAAACATTGAGATAATAATGGAATTAAACAATTTGGAAAGTCCGGATGATATATATTATGGAAAAAATCTTATAGTTCCATAATGACTTTCGGAAAAATATATGCTATACTCTATTAAAACGCAAAAATTGCAGAGAGGAGTAGCCCTACCATTATGACAAATATCAGATATTATCTGAAGGAAAGACAAGGACAGACAGGGGAGGAATACCAGAAAAAAATCTCGGCACATAAACGAAAAGTCAGGATAATCATAGTGATTATTATATTGGCACTGGCAGCAGCAGGTATAGGATTTAAAATATATCTTGACAACAGAAGCTACAGCGAATATGAAGTCACATACACAAGAACCATGAACGGAACAGGAAATAATCAGTATTTCAGTTTTGGGGAAAGCATGCTTGTATACACAGATGATGGAATATCATACGTTAAGGATAATGAAACTATTTGGAATCAGGCATTTGAAATGAAAAAACCTTTAGTGGATGTATGTAATAATACTATGGCTGTCTGCGATTTGGATACAACTACGGTATATATATATGATACGGAAGGCCAGAAGGGCAAAATAGATACAATGTATCCTGTTATTGATCTGGAAGTATCAGAACAGGGAGTTATAGCAGCCATCACTGAAGACTCAGAGACAAACCGTATTGAGATATTTGATAAGGAAGGAAATTCCATTGCTACAGGACAGACTTATGTTACGGGAGAAGGATGCCCTATAGATATTTCCCTGTCAAATGATGGTACAAAGCTTGCAGCTTCATATATATATATAGATGGAGGAAGCGTAAAAAGCAGGGTGGTCTTTTATAATTACTCTGAGGTAGGAAAAAATGAAGTAAGCCGTATAGTCGGAGGCTTTAACCACTATGAGACAACCATAGTTTCGCGAGTGGAATTTTTAGATAACGACACCGTTGCAGCTTTTGGAGAAAACATTTTTACCATATATGCCATAAAACAAAAGCCGGAAAAAGTATCAGAAACAAAATTTGACAGAACAATAAAAAGTATTTTTTACAATGAAAAATACATAGGTATTGTGTCTGAGACAAATAATTATGAAAATCCATACAACATAATGATATATAATACTAAAGGAAATGAAGAAATGAGTATGGATACATCTTTTATGTATACAGGTATATGCCTTCACGATGACAGAATGGTTCTGTACAATGATACGGAAATGAAACTTTTTAATATTTCCGGAAAAGAACGTTACAGCGGTAATATTGATGAAGGCATAAGGCAGGTTATATGTACGGACAAGCCTGACAGATACTACATTGTAAATGGAGAATATGGAATAATGAATGTCAGACTTAAGTAGAAAGCTCCATGTGATGGAAACAGACAGCTTTTGCAGGATATTTAAAATATGTAAAAATCATAAGAGAACAAAACTAGGAGGAATAAAATGGAATACGCATTATTAATCGGAGTCATTGTTTTCCTCATAGCAATGATTGCATACGGATATATGAGAGGATTTATTAAAATAATATTAACAATGGTAGCGACCATCGCCACCATTGTTTTGGCAGCGGTACTGACTATACCGTTCAGCAGTGTTATAAAAAATACAGGTATAGGAGAGGGAATAGAATCATCTGTACGGGAACTGGTAGAGCAGGCGGATATTATAGATGAAGACTCCATTATGGAACTTGATTTCCCGGATGTTATCCTTGAACCGATAGCAGAGGGAACGAAAGATGCACAGGAAGCAATACAGGAATATGTTATTGAAGAACTGACAGATACCATTATAAAGGCACTTACCTTCCTTATACTTGCCGTACTTATTTACATTATTATAAGAATAATAATAGGAGTGCTTAATGTGTTTTCAAAGCTTCCTATTATCAATGGAATAAATAAATGGGCAGGCGCAGCCGTTGGCCTTGTACAGGGACTGCTGTTCATATGGATAGCTTCACTCATACTGGCAGCATTCAGTGATAAATCATGGGCGCAGGAAGTGTTCAGACAAATAAATGACAATGGATTTTTAAGCTTCTTATATAATAACAATATGATAATTTGGTTAGTGACAGAGTTACTGTAGCAGTAATTATTACGGTAATTATAACAGTTCATCCCGGTGAGACCCATATCCGTTGACAGGCCGTAAATTGACATACGACCTGTCGACGGATATGGGTCTCTTCTTAATAAATATTAGGGAGACTTTTTTCTTTGACACTCATAAATTTACATTTGCAAATTTTAGATGAGAGGTTTTATGCTGTCTCTTTGAAGTTTTTCTATTTTAAGGAAGACAAGATATTGTGGATTAAAATTGTCCAAAATGGCATATTTTGTGGAAAAAGAAAAAAGAAAAAAATTTTAAAAAAAGTGTTGACTTTTGTTTTTTTATGGAGTATACTAAGCAAGCTGTCGCAAGAAACACTTCTTAAATATAGCGATAATCAATATAACAGACATCTTGAATGATGACCTTCTGATATTGAAAGCAAAATTATGAAGTGTAAAAAATAAAAAAAATAAAAAAGTTGTTGACAGACAGAAAAAACTATGATAATATAGTTAAGCTGTCGCTGAAAAATAAGTAGCGACACAAAATGAACCTTTGAAAATTGAATTATAAACCATCCCTGAAAATTCAAGAGAT
>CAMENQ010000233.1 GCA_945928585.1 uncultured Roseburia sp.
ATAAGAATAAAAATCATCTGAATAATCATCATCTGTTATAATCTTTTTATCTTCCCATTTTCCACAATATATAAAGTCTTTTTTATTCTTTGCATTAAATGTAAAAAGATTTATTTTATCTTCTGATGACAACCATTCCAAAGGCTTTCTATACTTTTGCAGCAACAGATCAGAATATGGTATGTGTATGTTTACGGTATCTGCATCCACAGGACCTGTTTTTATAAGATTGGCGGCTGACAGCTCCTGTATCTCCACATCCTCAAGTATGGTTGCGTAGTAGCTGTCTGTTTTCCTGTCGTAATTAAAGACTGTAATTTTTCCATCAAACATACCCTACACCCCTGCATACAAAAGATTTATTCCGGAAGAATCCTCATAACCGCCAAGATAGTTTTTAACTGTCAGGTAATAAAAATCTTCCAATGCCTTATTGTCATTTACGAGCCTTGCATATATTGTTTCGCCTGTGGCAAATGTAATAGACTCGCTTCCTGCCGATTTGGATTTCACCATAACGGTTTCACCCTTATTATTTATTGTGCTTGCTTTCAGATATTTGTCTATCTCCATTATCTTTTCAGCCAAGTCACAGGCACACAGACCTATCTGTGACTGTGTATTTTCATCCTCCGGAGGATACTTAAGCAGGCGGTTAAATGTAAACCTGTTTATTATGGTCTCTGCCTTTGATATATACTTACCAAAATCGGCTTCCTGTATGGAATCACCATAATATTTATCCGTGTAAAATTCATATGTTGCATATACCATATAGGAAGCCTCCTTTCTATCCTCTGGTCTTAATCTGAGCTATAGGAATAGCTTTGTGCGGATAATATGACAGTTTGCTGCCTGAAGCATTGTTATTTGCCAACTCCCAGTTAGCGCCTGTCTCAAGCTGGGCATTTGTCGGTGATAAAATAGAGTTGTTTTTGAAAGATATGCCGTAAGGGGCAAATATTTTTCTCTGTCTCGTGATAAGAGTTGTTTCTCCACCGTTTGTTCTGGCATTTCTTTCCATTTCAGATGGTGTCTTTACTCCGCAGTTTGTATATTCTATTGCTCCGGATCCAAACGCATATGTAGTATATTCCTTGTACGCTTCCTCTGTCTCTGTCGCTTCAACCTCTCTTACCGGCATAGTATCATCCACCAATACCAACCTGCCATTAAGGGTTCCTATCGTAAGTGTTCTTTCTATTCCGTCAGCATCAGTATACTTCATATAATCAAGCAGCTTTAAATTCTCCAATCCTGTAGCTACCTTACTGTGCATAATTGCCAGTGAGAATTTAGCCTTATTGTCACCTAACGCTTTCTGTAATGCATTATTAAGGGTAGTAGCGCCGAATGTTCCTGCTTCCTCATATGTGTGAGCTTTTACAAATTCCTCATTCTTGGCTCCTGTCATTGCAAACACACCCTTTAAGGTTGATATAAGAGTATCCTGGTCAACGTCATCCCAGAACTCTGCCACCTCTCCTGCTGCCGCGCTGTAATCATCACCGCTGATGTCTGATACAAAATCCTCTTCAGTCCATCCGTGAGCCCTTCCAACAACTATTCTTCCCATGGTAAAGTTACCTCTTGTGTCTGAGGTAATATCTGTCTTGCCATCATAGTTATCAGGTTCTCCTGACAGTCTCTCCTTAATAATCGTAGTAATGTAATGACCTCCCTTTTGGTCAGGTGCCAATGATGCATATTCCGGTTTTTCTACCACTGCACCTGACTTAAGAAGCTCATTCATTCTCAAATTCGGTGTCTTTCTGACGGTAGCATCAAATACTTCTCCGTTATAATTTACAACATCAAATAATGCCATTATTTTTTCCTCCTTTTATTACATATATTTTGTTATATCAATATTGGGATACTGATTTTTAAGTTTCATGAGCTCGCCTGTACTTAACTTTGTACCCTCCTTGATATTTAATGGGTTGGTAAATTTAGCCTTCCCCTGTTCAAGCTGCTCCTGTTCCTTATCAACAAATGCAGCCTTGTCCTTTTCCTTTATGGTTTCGAGCAGGTCATTTAAACCTATGATTTTTCCGTCTATAACTTTAAGTCCTGCTGTTTCAATCTCCGCCATAACGGATTTTTTGGCATATTCAGAGGTGAATTCTACCTCTTTCATTG
The DNA here is from genome assembly GCA_945928585.1 of uncultured Roseburia sp. GTDB lineage: Bacteria > Bacillota > Clostridia > Lachnospirales > Lachnospiraceae > CAG-303. The sequence goes on from CAMENQ010000233.1 coordinate 2,143, forward strand.
CCTCCGTGAGTGCAGCCTTGAAATCCCTCTGTTCGATTTCCTTTTTGTACTGTTCTTCTGTGTCTTTGAGTTTTTGATTGTAATCGGCTATCTGCTGCTTTAAGCCTTCAATATCAGCACCTTCAAACCCTGCGATTGTTTCATTGGCAGTTTTAAGCTGACCTTCCAACGCTTCCTTATCCTTTTCAAGTGCTTCTATCCTTGTGTTCCTCTTTTCCAGTTCAATTACTGATTTGTAGTTTTCAACGAACACCTTTTTAAAAGCTTCGACCTTGTCAGCCGGCACTTCTAAGCCGTACTCTTTCAATATCTCCATAATGTCCATCAGTTACATCCTCCTATACAATTTATTATTCTGTGTGTCCACAGCATGGATTCGAGAGCTATACCCCTCTCCGGGTAATTGCAGGAACAGGATTTGAACCTGTGACTTTCAGCTGAGGAAGCTGACGTGCTGCCGGACTGCACTATCCTGCATTGTTTTGCGTTTTGTGATGATTTTTTGAAAAACAAAAAGAGCCAAATAACCTTTAAATTAATAGTTATTTGGCTCTATGGCTCTTATGTTATATTTTTTTAAGTTTTATAAGTGTTTCTGCATTTATTTCATCATCTTAGGACATTATAATACATTTTCTCAAGTATTACAAGAGAGGATTTTATTAAAAAAATTATAGCTGTTCGATAATCCATGAAACCCAATGCTCATATAGATAATACCAATTTATGAAAAAAGAAACAACTGATATTATAATTGCTAAAAATGGCTTAGATTTATCATTATTTTTTATCATAAAAACAATTCCCATAATAAACCCTACAATAGGAACTATTAAAGCCATTATAATAGATACTATACCATTGAAATTTTCTTTATCTCTCATCATTTTATAATATTCATTTCTCTGCGAAGTTTCATAACTTGGAATATCATAAGCAAGCTTACACTCATAACATACTTCCTGTCCTGCTTCTATAGGCTTTCCACACAAAATACAGTTTTTTTCTAAAACTTTTACGTTTTTATGTTCTATAGGGCATCCGCAATAAATACATTTATCTGATTTATCACTTATTTCCTTTCCGCATTCTGGACATTTAATTAATGACATATTTTCTTTCCTCCGTATATTCTATAATTTCCTTAACCCAATTTATGTATATTATGATTTAACCACTTCGTTATACATAACATTGCCCTTGCATACTTGACCATTTTCTCTTTTTTTGTATAGCTCTTCTTTGGGTATTCCTTCGGGGTATACTATACATTTCATATTCTTTTCACAGTGAATGCAATACAAGCATTGAGGAATGTTTATCATTTAATCCTCCACCTTTCTATATATTTTTCTACCAACTTTTCAGCTTCCTTTGGAATACTTTCTCCATTTCTTTTCCTGACAAAAGCTTCTGCTATAGTTTCAAAGCCATCTTTCATTTCATCTGAATATCCCGAAACTCCCGGAACATACAACTTTTCAACTTCTTTCATAAACGCGTTAAATTCATCTGCATTTTGGATATGTTGTCCTGTCATAACATGTGCCATTTCATGTATAATATGATCTGAAATTGATTTTCCTGCAAAATAATTATATTCATATCCCTTTTTTACAATCTCTTCAAATCCATCAAAGTCATATCCACTATTAATAACCAACTGTGTTCTATGCTTACCATTTTTATTTATATATCTGCACATATATGGAACAGAAGCCTTTTCTGCTGACATACTTTCGACAATTATTTCTGATAATTCAATATGATATTCCTTTTGTATATTATCTATTCCTGTTTGTATTTTGTCAATAATATTTTCATTTATTCCTTTTACAGATTTTATATCCTTAGGAATTTTAATATTTTTATCAACATTCTGTATAGATTCCTTGTACCTATCAGCTCCAAGCCTCGCCTCATAGCTCTGTTCCCTCTGAAAATTTACTACTTTCTTGCGCTCATTCCATGTTCTCAAATTG
>CAMENQ010000234.1 GCA_945928585.1 uncultured Roseburia sp.
TGAAACTGGGAATAATGAGCGTATATATTCAGGATGGCGAGGAGGAAGAAGAAAAGGTTACCATATCACCGACTGCACAAAAAAATATAGAAAAGCTTCATACGGATGACAGGGCTAAAGTGAAGCTGTCAAACAGTGTCCGTGAGCGAGTGGCTCAGGGGATACAGTACATATACAGCAATGCGGAGTCGGAAAGCCTTGCAAATACTACAGACAGCATAACGAGAGATTTGATAGGTGCTATTGACAATAATGATGCTATGGCCATTGATATAAATGAACTTAAGACAAGTGACGAGTATACCTTTAAGCATAGCGTGGATGTAGCTACCATCAGTATGATTCTGGCAAAAAAGCAAGGCTTAAGCAAAAAAGAAATATACGAAATAGGTGTTGCAGGACTTCTACACGATATTGGAAAAACAAAGGTTCCTCTTGAGATTTTAAATAAGCCCGGCAGGCTTGATGACAATGAGTTTTCCGTGATGAAGCAGCATTCTGTTTACGGTTACAAAATGATAAAAGACCGTCCTGACTTTAATGCTGCCATTTCATATGCTGTTTTACAGCATCATGAAAAGATAAACGGGAAAGGCTATCCTATGGGTGTTCAGGCAGGTCAGATTACAAAATATGCAAGAATTTTGTCAGTGGCAGACATTTATGATGCACTGGTGACTGAAAGACCATATAAAAAGGCATTCTCACAGCGAAATGCCGTAGAGATGATTATGTCCATGACAGGTGAGCTTGATATGACAGCCATGAAAAGTTTCCTTGAAAGTATGATTTTATATCCTGTAGATTCCATAGTAGAATTAAGCAACGGTGAAAAGGCAAAGGTAGTAAAGAACAATCCACATTATATCTTAAGACCGGTGGTAGTGGGAGTTGAAAGTGGAAATGTCTATGATTTGGGAGAGGACTTATCCTGTGCAAGTATAATTATTTTATAAAAAGTTTGGCGTCAAAATACATTGAATTGGTATTACAATAAGAATGCTTAAGAAATGAGGGGAAAATGATTAATATAGGCATATGTGATGACAATAAAAGTCAAAGAGAAGATATAATAAAAATATGCAGCCTTTATGAAAAGGAAAATAAAGTAGAGTTTTCGTATATGGAATTTTCGTCAGGCGAATTGCTTTTAGCCTGCACAGATGAGATAGATATATTGTTTCTTGATGTAGAACTGACGGGAATAAACGGAATACAGGTAATGAAGGAAGCTGAAAATAGAAATAACATTCACAAAATACTGTTTGTTTCAAGCCATGAAAAATATGTATACGACGGCTATGGAAGTAAATCTAGAGGTTTCATCAGTAAGCCGGTGGATGTTTTTAAGGTAAAAAATTGTCTTGATAAGGTTTTAGAGGAATTAAACAAAACAAAAATCTTAGAATTTGAAACAGACAGACAAAAGCTTTTATTAAAAGCTGAAGAAGTACTGCTTTTGACTACAGCGGGAAATTATGTAAGACTTGTATGCTTTAATGGAGAAGAACACATAATATATGGAAACATGAAAAACTGGAACGATAAATTGTCTGATTATGGTATAATCAGGGTGCACAGATCATTTATGGTGAATTTAAGATACATAAAAAAATGGGGCAGAACGCTTACAATAAAAAATGATAATATAGAAAACGAAATAGAAATACCGGTAGGAAGACAGTATTATTCTGACGGAAAAGAAGCCTATGAGGATTTTATTCTTAAAAATATGAGAGAACTGTAGATTGATTTTAAAATACGGAGGCGGGAATGAAAGAAATATGTATAGTGTTATATGGAATAGCTGAGATAACAAATTATATACTGGGGTATAAGGTTTTATACGGAAAAAACATTATAAGAAAATGGTATGATATTCTCGTGTTATATGGTGGCATAATAATACTTGATATAGTTAATGTTATGTTGGGTATGGCAGTGTCATATACTGAAACAGCCTTCTTTTTATTTCCGGTTTTATTATTAATATTGTCAAAAGAAAAGAAAAATGTATTACTTTTTCCAAATGTTTATATGGTAACTTCGATTATAAATATTGCATTGCTATATATTTTTTCAGTATCAGCAAATGTATCCCAAAGCTATTTTCTTGACAGTGAGTTGTATAGTCTTTTGTCGGATTGTCCATTTATTGTTTTTGGATGTATTTATATTTTAATAAGCAGAATAAAAAAATATAAAGAAAGTATTTTTGAGTTTTCTTTTAAACAAAATTTATTTTTAACAGTATTTATGTTTATGATGGTAATCATCGTGGGAGGAATCCAGCTTATAAGTGAATACTGCTATAAGGCAGGCATTATTAATATTAAATTGACGGAGTGGATGGGACTTGCCGCATCACTGTTTGCTGTATTTTTCTGTATTTTATTAGCATGGCTTGGAAAATCCGTAAAAAAGGAAGAGAAATACAGAAGGGAAGCAGAAATAATGGAAATATATTCTGCAAGTCAGGAAAAAAACATAAAAATGCAGATAGAGAAAAATGAAAAAATAAGAAGCTTCAAGCATGATATATCATCACACCTTAATACCTTAAATAATCTTTTGAATGAAGAAAATTATGACGAAGCAAAAAAATATATAGCGGAAATAAGCAGCAATGTACTAAATGAAGATGCATATAAATATACAGGCTTAGCAGTAATAGATGCAATAATATATGAAAAGCATATGAAAATGAAGGAAAATAACATAGAATTTGAATGGAAAGGCCAGCTATACAGTGGAATTCTTGATACAGTGAGAATCTATGATTTATGTACAATATTTTCAAACATACTGGATAATGGAATCGAAGCCTGTATGAAACTTGACAAAAACAGGATAATAACTCTGTGTGCCAAAATGAAGGATAATAAAATGTATCTGATGGAAAAAAATAAAATATCAGAAACAATATATTTTGACAGTGAAGGAAATCCCGTAACTACAAAAAAAGATAAGGATAATCATGGCATAGGAAGCAAAAACATACGAAGCGCAGTAAAAAAATATAATGGTATTTTAAGATATAATGTTGCAGGGGATGAATTTGTGATTGAAATAATTGTGTAGGTATGCTAAACAGTTGATATTTGAAAAATGTATCGTTAAAAATGTTTCGTTTATAAAAAAACGTGTCGTTTATGTAAAAAATATGTCGTTTATGTAAAAGTAATGGAAAAAATAGGGAGAGTGAGTTATCCTTGAATTATCAGATAAGGAAAGGAGGCTCGTGGAAATGCAGCTATATGGTACATCTTGGCTGGATTTTATAAAAAGGCTGTTTGGAAACGGAGAGTAAAGGGTTCTGAATGGTTTGTAACAGGAAAAAATTCAAGGAAGCTGTTTTAAGAAACAGCGGAGAGGAGAAGAAAAATGAGATTAGAAAAAAAGATTGGAAAGAAAATTGCAACATTAGCATTAGCAGCAGCTATGGCAGTAGGTGGAAGCCTGTCAGTATTTGCGGCTACTGGGTTTACGGTGTCAGCACCTTCGTTAGCTTATTGGAATGGGGGATATGTAGTATCAGGTGGTATGTCTTATAGTTCTTCAACGAGTTCCACTTCATATTATTTGTTGGTTGAGGTTACAGGATTAGCAAGAGTAAATGGAAAGAATAAACTATATGAAGCATCAGGATATGGATATGGAGCTGCATCTGCAATGACTGAAACAATACCTACAAGACCTTCATATATTGAAAATAGAGGTAGTTATAATACAGGCTCAGGTTTTAGGGAAGTGGATGTAAAGTATGTAAATAACCCATAGAAAAATAATAAGGATGTGTGGTGGTTTAATCCACCACACATATTTATTGCTTAACAAGTTATAGAGAATAAGAAAGGAATTGAATAATGAGGGAAAAGGAAACAGCAATGCTTATAACAGCAATGATATTTTTATTATCAGCCTGCTCATCACCTGAAGCAGATATAACGCAAAACATAGCAGATGACGGCATAAGCGGCATAAAGCCGCCGGAGGGCTGTCAGGTCATAGAAAATTTAGAAGATTTTGAGCCTGTAAAAGGCGACCAGTCATACAAAAGAAATACAGACGCAAGTACAAGTTTCGATGTACTGTTTGGAGGCACTGATACAGGAG
>CAMENQ010000235.1 GCA_945928585.1 uncultured Roseburia sp.
TGGCATCTGCAGCCTGTACAAGGCAAGCGATTAATGATTCTGCCGGAACATCACCGTGATGTGACTCTACTGCATTAATAACAATAGGTGATTCTTTATACTTCTTACAAAGATCAACACCTATCTGAATATGAGAGCCTTCCATTTCATGGTCAAGTGACTTACCGATATCATGTAATAATCCTGCTCGTTTGGCCATTCTTACATCAACACCTATCTCACCGGCTAAAAGTCCTGCAAGATGTGCCACCTCTACGGAATGTTTAAGTGCATTCTGACCATAACTTGTTCTGAATTTCATCTTTCCTAACAGTCTGACTAATTCAGGGTGAATACCGTGAACACCTACCTCTAAGGTAGCTGCCTCGCCTTCCTCTCGCATCATCACTTCAACTTCCTTCTGAGCCTTTTCAACCATTTCCTCTATCCTAGCCGGATGTATTCTGCCGTCTACAATAAGCTTTTCAAGAGCAATTCTTGCAACCTCTCTTCTTAATGGATCATAGGTTGACAAAATAACTGCCTCAGGAGTATCATCAATAATCAAATCTACTCCTGTCATGGTTTCAAGAGTACGAATATTTCGTCCTTCACGTCCGATTATTCTACCCTTCATCTCATCGTTTGGAAGCTGTACAACTGAAATAGTAGTTTCAGACACATGGTCTGCTGCACACTTCTGTATGGCATCAACTACATATTCCTTTGCTTTCTTTCCTGCTTCTTCCTTGGCTCTGGCTTCCATTTCCTTAATTAACTTAGCCGTGTCAAGTTTTACTTCGTCTTCAACAGTTTTTAATAACAAATCTTTTGCCTGCTCGGAGGTCAATCCTGAGATTCTTTCCAATTCCTGTGTTCTCTGCTCGTTAAGCTTATCAACCTCTGCTTTAACCTTTGCTAATTGCTCTTCTCTTTCGATTAAAGCTCTTTCCTTCTTCTGCACTGCCTCCTCTTTAGAAAGAACAGCTTCCTCCTTTGAGAAAACTCTCTTTTCGTAACGCTGCAGTTCAGAACGTCTCTCCTTAGTCTCTTTTTCCAGCTCATTCTTAGTCTTTAACGACTCCTCCTTCGCCTCTAAAAGAGCTTCTCTCTTTTTGGTTTCTGCGGTTTTTAATGCCTCATCTATAATTTCTCTTGCCCTTGTATCCGCACTGCCTATTTTTGCATCATAGACTTTCTTTCTGTACATACCGGATATAAGCCAAGTGATAATAGCAGTTAGAACTACACATACAACACCTGTTATTATATATGGTCCCACAGGAGCACCTCCTTATTTAGTTTTCATTGTACAAAATACAACATATATATTTTAATGTTTTATTAACACAATGTCAAGTATAAAAGGGAGTTTTTTATGCAAAATACTACAATATTTAGTATTTGTATATGCAATTTTTGTTAATTTTCTTTAGTCTGTCTGATAACACTGTTTTAAAACAGAAAGAATATCATCATACTTAAATCCTCTCCTCATCAGATATGAAATCATCCTGTTTTTTTCTTTTATGTCTGCATTATCAGCATCATATTTCCTTTTTTGTAATATACTTGAAATAATGCTTTCAGCATCATAACCTGTTTTTTCCATGGTTTCCATCATGGCATCATCAATAATATCCCTTTTAATACCCCTTTGTCTGAGTTTCTCCCTCATAAGTCTTTCACTTTGACTGTTACTGTATGTCCTTATATAGCTTACCGCATAATTATAATCATTTATATAATCATATTTCATTAAAAAATCTATGACATCATCTATCACCTGCTTTGGATACATACCCTTTTCCAGTTTTTCCCTTATCTGTCCTTCTGTTTTATCAGCTCCCTGTAATATATGCATAGCTCTTTCTTTTCCACGCTTTAAAAGTACCTCTGACATAATAAACCTGTAATCACTTTCTGAAAGTTCTCCCTGTTCTTTTATGCCATATTTTTTAATTTCTCCTTTGTACAAAGGAAACTTTTCCCCGCTATCCACATAAACTACAGCTTTTCTTTTGTCCCGTTCTTCTATATTTGTAACATACATATTTTTCTTTTCCCCTTAATCCGGTATACTCCTGTTAATCATATAATAATTTATTCTTCCGTTTCTTCATCAGAAGATTCATCTTTATTTAGCTTAGATGCTTTCGATGAACGTGTTTTTACCGGTGTCTCGTCTTCTTTTTCATCTGTGGTTTCCTCAGATGTTTTACTTCCATCAAGATTATAATGCTTTCTTACTGCAGCATCTACCTCGGCAAATACCTCCGGATTATCTTTTAAGTACTTTTTGGCATTATCCCTGCCCTGTCCGATTTTCTCTCCATTATATGCATACCATGCACCGCTTTTATTAATAACTCCTATCTCTGATGCAAGGTCTAAAATATCTCCTTCCTTCGATATGCCTTCTCCAAACATAATATCAAATTCTGCTTCCTTAAACGGAGGTGCTATCTTATTTTTAACTACCTTTATCCTTGTACGGCTTCCTACAACTTCGCCACCAGCCTTAAGTGTCTCACATTTTCTTACATCAAGTCTTATGGATGAATAGAACTTTAATGCTCTTCCGCCTGTAGTTGTCTCAGGATTTCCAAACATAACGCCCACTTTCTCACGAAGCTGGTTAATAAAAATAACTGTGCAGTTTGACTTACTGATAACTGCCGTAAGCTTTCTCAATGCTTTTGACATAAGTCGCGCCTGTAAACCTACCTGCACATCTGTCATCTCTCCATCTATCTCTGCTTTTGGAACAAGTGCTGCAACAGAATCCACTATAATAATATCAACGGCACCTGAACGTACCATAGTCTCTGTAATCTCTAATGCCTGTTCACCATAATCAGGCTGTGAAATATATAAATTATCTATATCTACTCCGATATTTTTAGCATATACGGGGTCAAGGGCATGTTCCGCATCAATAAATCCGGCTATACCCCCGCGTTTCTGAACCTCTGACACCATATGTAATGCAACTGTAGTCTTACCACTTGATTCAGGGCCATATACCTCTATGATACGCCCCTTAGGTATACCGCCAAGACCAAGTGCTATATCAAGACTGATGGAACCTGTAGGTATAGTTTCTATGTTTATATTAGCCCCTTTATCTCCAAGCTTCATAACCGAGCCTTTGCCATGCTGTTTTTCTATCTGTGCCACTGCTGCATCCAATGCTTTTAGCTTTTCACTCTTATCCATATATTCACCTTTTATTATCTATTTTCAGATATCCTTTCCTTTTTTGTGTCGAACGTTTGTTGTGAACGTTCGTTCGATTTATTAATGTTATATTATTACATTTTTATTCCGTTGTCAACAGGTTTTTATAAAAATTAAAAAATTGAAATTATGACGATATGTCATATAAGAATAAGCCTGATTAAATATATACTGTCCTATCGTTTTCTGTCATTTCACCATCTATAAACTGATATACCGGAAAATGCACAAAAATGAAGCAGATAGATTTCCTACCTGCCTTAATATTATCATTATTTATTTATGCTGTCAATTGCAAGTTCTATAGCTTCTTTCACTGCCTGTTCCCTCACCTGCTGTCTGTCTCCCGCAAAAATGTTTTTTCTGACATATGTCTTTCCTTTTACAAAGCAACACAGATATACAAGTCCTACAGGTTTTTCTATGGTTCCTCCATCAGGTCCTGCTATGCCTGAGGACACAATGGTAACATCTGCTCCGGTGACTTTTGCAAGGCCTTCTGCCATCTCCCTTACCGTCTCACCGCTTACTGCTCCGTATTTCTCCAATGTGTCATGACCTACTCCCAGTCTTTTTTCTTTTGCTTCATTTGAATATGTTATAAAGCCTTCATTAAACACCGATGAGGCACCTGCCACATTCACTATTGTTCCTGCAATCAAACCACCTGTACATGACTCTGCCGTAGATATGATAAGATTTTTTTCTGCCAGTAATTTTACTAACTGTTCTTCCATTTTTCCACCTCCGACTTCCTGTTTTTCATGCACTTATTTCTTAAGCCATATGAAACATTCTGTTTATTATTTTATTTATTATTTTCTTTTAAAACCGACCTGTTTTTTACCATATAATCAACAAGTGAAATAACCGTAAGCACA
>CAMENQ010000236.1 GCA_945928585.1 uncultured Roseburia sp.
TTTCGGACAGGGCATATGGGAAAAAAAGGTGCAGGATATGTCTATGGAGGAAAGCGTAAAGGATGGCATAAAGGAACAGCAGATATATATGGATGCCATGTATCAGCTTGCAGAGGAGAGAAAGGTTATATTAAGTGACGGGGAAGAGCAGAAAATAGCTGATGCTTCAAAGGAATATTTTGATACACTTACAGATACGGAAAAAAGCTTAATGAACGTAACCGTTGAAGACATAGAGGACATATACAGGAAAAGCCTTATGGGGAAGAAGGTATATGACAGTATTGTCGGACAGAAGGAATATGAAATAAGCGACGAAGAAGCACGTGTTATGAGTGCTATGTATATATATGTTGAAGGAAAAAATGAAGAATCCTATGGAAAAGCCACACAGGCATATGAAAAGGTTAAATCAGGAGCAGATTTTTATACAGTGGCAGCAGAATACTCAGATGATGAAATTATACAGATAGACCTGGGCAGAGAGGGCTTTGTGGAAGAAATAGAAAAAGCAGCCTTTGAACTGGCACCTGACGAATATACTGAGATTATTGAAACTGATAAGGGATATTATATAGTAAAATGTGTAGAAAGCTATCTGAAGGATAAAACCGAAAGCAACAAAACACAGATACTGACAAACAGACAGAACGAGGAATTTTTAAAGGTATTCAACCCATTTTTGGAAAAACTTCAGCTGGACTTTAATGAAAAAGTATGGGAAAAAATAAAGCTGTCAGACTATGAACAGTGTACGACAGCTTCATTATTTGATATATACAATAAATATTTTGAGGAATAAAGAGACTGTCTCACTAAGAAAGTTTTATACAGTATCCGGGTGCAGTATAAAATTTTCTTAGTGAGACAGTCTCTTTCGAAAAAAACACCACTTTATTTTTGAGTCCCCATTTGCCGTAAAAATAACAGCACTGCCACAATAACAGATACCGCCGTATATCCCAGTACCCAGTAAATATGTGGGAAAATATCACCATAATTTCCACTTAACACAGCCCGCTCTAACTCAACAGCGTGAACAAATGGAAGAGCATTGGCTATTTTTTTGAAAAATCCTCCTACCAGTTCAAGGTCGAACCATACACCTGAAAACCACGCGGTAAGATTGGTAAGCAGGGCACCGCAGATGCCGCCTGCCTGCTTTACATTAAGTATACTTCCAAAAAGAAGACCAAGTGATATAAAGAACAGGGATACCGGAATAATAAAAAGCACCGAATAAATAATCGTAACAGTTACAGGCAGCCCCAGAAGGATTGCTACAATATAACAAATGATACTTTGTACCAATGCAATCGGCAGAATTGGCAAAGCATATCCCAGTATAAAATCAACTGCCCGAAGAGGTGTAGTGTATAGTCTTTGCAGTAATGCACTTTCTCTGTCTTTTGCAATTAATGTGGCAGAAAAAAGTGTCATAAATGAAAGGCCAAATACAGTTATGCCGGGAGTAAGACTTTGGATTTCAAATAAGCTGACGGGAACATTTGCCTGTATTGCAGAAAGCAGTAGTATGAGAATAATTGGAAAGCCCAGTCCAAATCCCAGATTCAGCGGGTCACGTAAAATCTCCTTTGCAGTTCTCCATGAAAAAGTCAGTAATCTCATTTTGCTACCCCCTTTACAATATTCAAAAAAGCCTCCTCAAATTTATCTGTTCCGGCTTTTTCTTTTAATTCATCAGCAGTTCCCAGGGCAAAAAGCCTTCCGTCCTTCATAATGCCGATGTGGTCAGAAAGAGCTTCTGCCTCTTCAAGATAGTGGGTGGTCAGTATAATTGTAATTTTTCCTTTAAGTAAACGTATAACATCCCACAAATCACTTCTGGCAATTATATCAAGACCTAAAGTCGGTTCATCAAGAAACAGTATTTCCGGTTCACTTATAAGAGCCATGGCAATACTTAATCTGCGCTGCCACCCCCCTGACAGTTTGCCTGCCTTCCTGCCGAGTATATCCGTAAGATTAAACTGTGCAGAAAGCTCCTCTGTTTTATGCTTCCTTTTCTCCTTTGAAAAACCATGAACACCACACATCAGTTCAAGATTTTCCTTAACGGTCAGATTAGGTGCAACTGCCGTTTCCTGCGGTGATACGCCGATGATAGCCTTTACTTTGGAAGTGTCTGATACAATACTGTTTCCACCTAGAAAAGCATCTCCGACTGTAGGCTTTGTCAGGCAGGAAAGCATTTTGATTGTAGTTGTTTTTCCTGCGCCATTGACACCAAGCAGAGAGAATAATTCGCCCTGCTGTATGGTTAAGTTAAGATTGCACACAGCAGTTACATCTTTGTATTTTTTTGTTAATCCGACTGTTTTAATGGCCTCCATTTTTATCTCCTCCTTTGCAGTAGCGGTATTTCAATCCGGTGTATCCGTCCGTTATAACTTTGCTGATTAATTCCATATCCCAGTCAAGATAGGAAGTGGCAATCATTGTAGCAATTCCATGAACAAATATCCACATTTCAATATGGAACATATAAGCATCATCATCACTCAGCCCTGTGTTTTTTTTAATCAGCTCAATCAGCGGTCTTACATCTTCTATGTTTTCATCTGTTCTTTCATTAGAACGGTCACGCATAAAAAGAAGCTTAAAAAGCTCTGTTTCTTCCTTTGCAAAACGAATATATGCCATACCGCTTGCCTTATAAGGCGGGTATTTTCCATCTGCCATATCATTTCTAAGATAATCCTGATACATTTCATTTGCAGCGGTTAAAACCTCCTGCTGTACCTCCTCCATATTCTGAAAGAGTCCGAAGATAGGCTTTACGGAACAGCCCAGCTTTGCAGCTAAGGCTCTGGCTGTAAGACCTGAAATTCCACTTTCTCTTGTTACGTCTAAAGCAGCTTTAGTTATTTCTTCCCTTGTAAATTTAAATTTAGGCGGCATTGTTTTCTCCTTTTAGGTAACACACGTTGCGTAATGCTTGTTACTTATTATATATGGAAATTTGTATTATGTCAATAGATATTACTGCGCTGATTTGCGATATTTTTCTATTATGGCAAATATTACTGTTATAAGAGCAGCCCATATGATACTTAACAGAAGATATGTGAAATTCCATTGATGATCAATTTCAATACCTGAGACTGGTGTCGTTTCTACTGAATAAATATATTGATTATTCCAAGAATAAACCACCACATGGTGTACTTTAGAAAGTAAAAAGCCGGATGGAATCATTAACATATTTCTTATGCCGGGCAGAAGCAGTGTTTTTCTGATTGACTTATACTTTAATACAAATTGAGAATATATAAGGAAGGCTGCTTCTATAAGAAGAACCTTCCTTATAATTGGTGCTGTCAAACATATTTAAAATGACAGCCGGTATAAATTTGTAAAATGCTGTTATCAGGCAGCTCCGGTCAAAAAGTCTTGCTACCGAGGGAGATTTTTTGACTTAGGAAATTCCTAAAGCAACAGCATAAAATATTGCGACAAAAAAATTCGCGAATGCGAATTTATAAGCGCCGCTGCCGGGCGGCGCTTTATTATTGCAAATTGAAATTAATCGGTATCATTGTTATCATCATTATTACCATTGTTACCATCATAATTATCATCATTGCTATCATTACTTGTATTAATGTTATTATTAATAACAATGTTATCTTTAATAACATTTTCATCAAAGCTGACATCTTCATCGGTGCTGATATTTTTATCTTTGCTTTCATCAGAAATATCAGAGGTGCTTTCGGATTTGTTTTTAGTTAGCTTTTTAGCTGAAAAACTCTTTGATATGTTTTTACTGAAAGCAGAAGCAAACAGTTTTATCCTTTTTTCAAATACAATAATCAGCACAAGTATAACGATAGAAAGAATCGTAAGCGCAGCACCTTTATTAAGTCCATCAGTGTGATATTTAAGCTCGATAGTATGTGTACCTGCACTGACAGGAACAGCTAAAAGTGCTTCTTTGATGGAAGTTATTTCAACCTCCTCGCCGTCAACATAAGCACGCCATCCTTTGTCATATATTATGGAAAGATACATAAGTCCGTCTTCGTCAGCTGTTATGGTTCCCTTAACGTATGTGTCATCATATTCGGTAACG
>CAMENQ010000237.1 GCA_945928585.1 uncultured Roseburia sp.
GAAATAAACGAAGAAAAAGAAAAAGACAAAAAAGTTTAAATATGAGAAACAGAGACAGAAATAACATAGATGTTATAAATATAAGGCGAAGGAGATAAAATCCTTCGCCTTGTATTTATAATAGGAAATTTTTAAAGCAAAAGCAAAAATTCGCTCAACTGGTATCTCAACCAGAGGTGCTTTCTGCAAATAATATCTAAGAAATAACAGTTCCTATTTTTCCGGCAACGCCTTCTTTGGCTTTTGTAAGCTCTGTAATAACAGCCCTTCTGTCACTGCCTGCTGCGACAAAATTAAGAGCAGCTTTTATCTTAGGTAAAGTAGTAAGAGCATCCAGTTTATTCTCATCAATAAGCTTTTCAGCTTCAGCTACAGAAAGAGAGCCAAGTATCTGTTCGTTTTCCGTGCCTTTGTTAAGAATGATATTATCACCTGCCGTAAGTATAAGAAGTGTAGAAGCGTCTAACATATCTGCAAGCTTGGCAGCCGTATAGTCCTTTTCAATAATGGCACTGGCACCTTTAAGTCCTGTTCTCTGGTCAAGTACAGGAATACCGCCACCGCCGGCAGCAATAACTATCTGACCTGCATCAACAAGTGCCTTTATGGCATCTATCTCATATATGTCTATAGGCTGAGGAGAAGCTATTATACGTCTGTAGCCTTTACCTTCTTCGTATACTACATAATTGCCTTTCTTCTCTTCCATATCGGCTTCTTCCTTAGTCATATATCTGCCGATAATCTTTGAAGGGTTGTGGAAGGCAGGGTCAAACGGGTCTACACGAACCTGTGTAATAATGGTAGAAACAGGCTTAAATATACCTCTGTTTAAAAGCTCGCTTCTTACTGAATTCTGCAAATCATAGCCTATATAGCCCTGACTCATGGCACCGCATACAGACATAGGAGCTACCGTATAATTTGGGTCGAGTCTTGAAAACTCTGTCATAGCTGTCTGAATCATACCAATCTGTGGACCGTTGCTGTGAGTAATAACAATTTCATATTTTGCTTCAACTAAGTCAGCAATAGAACTTGCTGCGATTTTGATGTTTTTCTGCTGCTCAGGGAATGTAGCACCAAAGGCATTACGTCCAAGAGCAACCACTATCTTATTGTTTGCCATATATTTTTATTTCCTTTCAAATTAATTTTAAAATTATAAATATAAGTAAGTATAAGCTATTTTATATATATTTTCAAGAAGTTATATTGCAGATTAAGTTTTATTTTAATAAAGTATTGACTTTACAAGTACATACACGTATAATTGTATACAATGCGTACAAAGGTGAAAACCTTTTGCTATTAAAAGTATATGTAGGAGGAAATGGAAAATGGAGGAAAGACAGGTAAGATTCAACAGGCAGAAAAATTTATTGGAGTTGGAAGAACATTTTTATAAGCTGGTGGATGTAAAGGAGCCAAACACCTTTAGAAATATGTTCCCTTATGATGAAGTTCCTAAGATTGCATTTAATGACAGAATTGTACCACATGATATGCCGGATGACATATGGATTACAGATACTACATTTAGAGATGGTCAGCAGTCAAGAGCTCCATATTCCACAGAACAGATAGTTACTATATATGACTATTTTCATAAATTAGGCGGCCCTAAAGGAAAGATACGCCAGTGTGAATTTTTCCTTTACAGCAAGAAAGACAGGGATGCCGTTTATAAATGTATGGAGAGAGGTTATGAATTCCCTGAAATAACAAGCTGGATACGTGCAAGCAAGAAGGATTTTGAGCTTGTAAAGGAAATCGGAATGAAGGAAACAGGAATACTTGTAAGCTGCTCTGATTACCATATTTTCTATAAACTTAAGATGACAAGAAGAGAGTGTATGGAGCATTATTTAAGTGTCGTTAAGGAGTGTCTTGAAACAGGAATAAGCCCAAGATGCCACCTTGAGGATATTACAAGAGCTGATATTTATGGATTTGTTATTCCATTCTGTCTTGAGTTGATGAAGCTTCAGGAGCAGTATAAAATACCTGTAAAAATAAGAGCCTGCGATACAATGGGCTACGGAGTAAACTTTGCAGGAGCCGTTATTCCACGTTCAGTACAGGGTATAATATACGGTCTTAAGACACACGCAGGCGTACCTAGTGAAAATATAGAATGGCACGGACATAATGATTTCTACAAAGCAGTTACAAATTCAACAACAGCATGGCTTTACGGAGCCTGCGGCATAAACTGTTCATTGTTTGGAATAGGAGAGAGAACAGGAAATACACCTCTTGAGGCAATGATTTTTGAGTATGCACAGCTAAGAGGAACCTTCGATGGTATGGAGCCGTCAGTTATAACAGAACTTGCAGAGTATTATGAGAAGGAAATAGGCTACAAGGTGCCATCACGTACTCCGTTTGTAGGTTCAAACTTTAATGTAACAAGGGCAGGCATACACGCTGACGGTCTGTTGAAAAATGAGGAAATATATAACATATTTGATACTGAAAAGATACTTAACAGACCAGTGCTTGTGGCAGTTTCAAACACATCAGGACTTGCAGGAATCGCACATTGGATAAACACATATTATAAATTGAGAGATGATAAAAAAGTAGATAAGCAGCATCCTATAGTAGTTAAAGTAAAGGAATGGGTAGACGGCGAATATGACTCAGGACGTGTTACTGTAATTACAGACAATGAGCTTTTAAGTATCATAGAAAGTGCAGAAAAAGAACTGGGAATATCCATAAAATAATATATGTGATTAGGAAGGGAAGGTATAGAAATGGAGAATAAACATTCTCTGACCGGCATTGTTTTCAACAGACTGAGAGAGGATATTTTAAACGGCAGATATAAAGACAATGATGAACTTAAAGAGATGGCTATTGCAAAGGAACTGAATGTAAGCAGAACACCGGTAAGGGAAGCCATACGTCAGCTGGAGTTTGAGGGTCTTGTTGAAAGCGTCCCAAATAAAGCTACATATGTCAGAGGCATCAGCTTAAAGGATGTAAAGGATATATACTTAATGAGGGCTTCTCTTGAAAGACTTTGTGTAAAGATGGTAATTGAAAACCTTACAGATGAAAAAATGGCAAAGCTTGAAGAAATAACAGACCTTTCTGCATTTTATTATGAAAAGGAAAAATATGAAAACATACTTGAACTTGATAATCAGTTTCACTCATTTTTGTATGAGGCAGCTGAAAGTAAAATGCTTAGTCACACCCTTATAGATTTTCATCATTATCTGGAGAGAATAAGACATACCACACTATCAGGCAAGGAAAGAGCAGGACATGCAGTGGAAGAGCATAAAAAGATAGTGGATGCCATAAAAAACAAAAATACTGAAATGGCTATGGCACTGGCGGAAGAGCATATTATAAATTCAATGAATAATATGGAAAGACTTGGCCTGCTGAATCTGGACCGGAAATGATGAGGAACTGGAGGAGCTGTAAGTAATTTTATCAATAAAAAACACCTATGCACTAAGCTTCGGTCAAAACTCGGAAACGGCTAAAAAGCAGCCATTTCCTCAGACAGTTGACCTACGCTAAGTGCATAGGTGTTTTTATTGATAAATTACTAACAGCTCCTCCAGCAAAAGCAAAACATCATACAGCCATCATACAGCCATCATACAGCTATAATCCGCCCCTGTACTGTATACAATTTTTTTAGTGGTACAGCCGACCGGCAGGCAACTAAATCGCATCCCCAGTATATTCAATAAGCATAGCCGACTCCACGCCTTCAATATCTGAAATTCTTGATACAAAAGAAGTATCCTTTCCCTTTACTTTAACCTGAAGTGAAAGCTCTGACTGTCCCTTGTATACATTTTTACTTTTAAGAGTATTAGGTATATTAGCAAGTTCCTTTTTAATACCTTCATCAGCAGCATCATAATATTTAATTACTAAAAGATATGTTTTCTTTCCTGTTGTTAAAACGGTAAATAAAATATATATTGCAGCAAGAATAATGGTAGATATAATGGCAAATGGGAATAGTCCCGCACCTGTTGTGATACCTGCAGCAATAGACCAGAAAAGGAAACCAATATCA
>CAMENQ010000238.1 GCA_945928585.1 uncultured Roseburia sp.
AGCCTTTACTGTATTGGCAACACGTTCTGCTGTAAATCCAAATTTTTCAAACAAAGCGGAATTTTATAAAAACGAATTTGAAAAGCTTTTGCCCAGGGCTGTTGCACTGGGAGCAGGAATTGTAAACATAGATGTTATAAACTCAGGTGAACTGGTGACAGAATTTACTGAACTTGCAGAAAAACAGACGGAAGTCTTTACCGGAATTATGATAAACAAAGATATAACACAGAAGGAACTGAGACTGGCAGATAAATCTGGTAGTGGTGACATAAATGCAGAGATGAAATATATTGTTAAAAGGTTAAACAAAAGAGCCATAGACCTTTTAAACGGACTGATATCATTTAAGGAACTTATTCTTGAAAATGTCCTGTCCTGCAAAATGTTTACAATGAATTATCCTCTGTTGATTGAACATATAATCAGGGAAGCAAAGCTATACAGGAAATATATTGAAATGTTAGAAAAGGATGGCTGTCTGACAGATGAATCTATGCATGACATAGAATGTTTCTGGAATCAGATTATGATGGAGCATGCAATGTTTATAAGAGGACTGCTAGACCCGTCAGAGGCAGAATTAATCCGTTCAGCGGATGGTTTTGCAAAGGACTATTCAAAATTACTGGAAAGCTGCAATAATGCCCATTTAAAAACATTTCCTATATCTTCTCTTGATGAAACAATAAAATTCAGGGATTTTAAAACAGCAGGTGCAAAGGGAATACAGAAATGTGAAATACGTTCTGTAATTTTGCCGTTGCTTGCAGACCACGTGCTTCGTGAAGCGAATCATTATATAAGACTGCTGAAAGAGTAAAATAGCCGGACATAAAAAATATATGATAAAGCGGTTATATATCCATTTAAAGCTTAAATCATAATGTTCCACAAATTTTGGACACCATTGATATATAACCGCTTTATATAATACCGCCACGAAGAAAACAGAAATAACATACATATGTCAGGTAAAAAGTCAAATTAAAATATGAATTTTTTTTGAAGTAATGGAAATATGGTATAAAATCTGTTATTATAATATTAACAGAAAATAGATATGGAAAAGGAGGGATAATATGGGTGAAAAATATGTAGTAGACGGCTATTGCTTTAAGTCCCAGGAAGAGGCGGCGGTAGCCATAAATGAAATAGAAGGAATAGAATACCTTAGAAGCAGAACAAATTTAAAGAAGCCGCAGAATGTTTTATCAGTGTATGATAAGATTATTGACAAAGAGCTGTTTAAAACACCTATAGGATATGGATTTTTAAGAGAACTGCAGCAGATACTTTACAATTCCAGTGAAATAGAACCTGAAAAAATCAGAAGTATACCGGTGGCTTCAGCAGATGAGGTAAAAGAAAATAAGACCAAAAAGAGTAGAGGCAGTAAAAAAAAGAAATTATATCTTTTGCCGGAGGAGCAGGAAAAGAAATATAAAAATAAAATTACAAACCTTATAATTTTAAATGTTTTGCTGGTTATTGCACTTGTGGTTATAATTATTATTACAAATAACAGTGATAATACAAATATTTTAAATTACAGGGAAAGACTAGAAAGAGAATATAATGAAAAGGAAGACGAGCTTGCAGTGTGGGATGGACAGCTTAAAGAAAAGGAACAGAAGTTAAATGAGCGGGAAAAAAACATGATACAGGATAATGGGACAACTGTGGATTAAGCTGTACAGATGGAGGTTAAAATGGCAGACTTAAAGGTTTTAGTAGTTGATGATGAGATAAGAATAAGAAAACTTGTAAAGGATTTCCTTGTAAAAAAGGAGTATCGTGTACTGGAGGCAGGTGACGGAGAAGAAGCGTTAAATATATTCTTTTCAGATAATGATATTGCACTTGTTATCCTTGATGTGATGATGCCAAAGATGGATGGCTGGCAGGTGTGCAGGGAAATACGAAAGTATTCTAAAGTGCCGATTATTATGCTGACCGCCAAAAGTGATGAGCAGGATGAACTTTTGGGGTTTGAACTGGGAGTAGACGAGTATATTTCAAAACCTTTTAGTCCTAAAATCCTTATGGCAAGAGTTGATGCTATTTTAAGAAGAACAAATAAGATCGAAAACGAAGGAATTATTACAGCGGGATGTATCTCTTTAAATAAGGTGGCACATACGGTCATGGTAGAGGATAAAAACATAGAGTTAAGCTTTAAGGAATTTGAGCTTCTTGTATATTTTATGGAAAATCAGGGTATAGCCTTAAGCAGAGAACAGATATTGAACAACGTATGGAATTATGATTATTTTGGCGATGCTAGAACTATAGATACACACGTGAAAAAGCTGAGGGCAAAACTCACGGATAAAGCTGACTACATCAAAACAATATGGGGTATGGGCTATAAATTTGAGGTGCAGATGTAATGAAATATTCACTTAGAATAAAGATTGCTATAATTTTATTTATAATAGTAGCAGGAGCTATTCTTGGAAACTGGTTTATAAGTATGGTCTTTCAGGAAAAATATTATACTTCCATGAAAGAAAATGACTTAATAAATTTTTATAATCTTATGTGCCAATACATCAATGAAGATACGAAAATTGATGAAAATGCCAGAATGGAGATGGTTTCTGTATGTGAGGAAAACAGCATAACAATACTTGTAGTAAATTCGGGACTGGAAGTTAAGTTTTATTCAGGATACAGTATAATGAATGACAGCCTTATTGAAAGGCTTAAAAATATATTGTTTTACGAAAATACAGATTCCGGTGAGAGAATTTTAAGCACAAAGGATTATGTATTGTCAAGAATATATGATAAAGACAGTGGTCATAATTATCTTGAAATGTATGGAAACCTGAGATCAGGCGATATTTTTGTTATGCGTACTTCTATTGACACTATAAAAGCCATACTGGGAGTAACAAATCAATTTACGGCATATGTGGGAGGAGTAGTGATAGCTATAAGCCTTATATGTGTGCTTATGCTTTCAGTGGGCATTACGGTAAGAATAGAGCGGCTGGCATATATATCCACAGAAATGTCAAAGTTAAATTTTAACATTAAATATCAGGATGACGGAAAAGATGAAATAACAATGCTTGGAAATAATCTTAATGTATTGTCTGAAAGACTTGAAACAACTATTTCAGAACTGAAAACTGCAAATAATGAGTTGCAGAAGGATATTCAGAAAAAGGAAGAAATAGATGAGATGCGAAAGGAGTTTTTATCAAACGTATCACATGAATTAAAAACACCCATTGCAATCATTCAAGGCTATGCAGAGGGACTTAAGGAAAGCGTAAATGATGATGAGAAAAGCAGGGAGTTTTACTGTGAAGTTATAATAGATGAAGCAGCGAAGATGAATAAGATGGTGCAAAAACTGCTTACTCTCAATAACTTAGAGTTTGGAACAAACAATGTGGAAATGGAGAGGTTTGATTTAATAACTGTTATTGACCAGGTACTTAACAGGGCAAAGGTTCTTATAGAAGAAAAAAATGCAAAGGTTATTTTTAATAATAAAATGCAGGTATTTGTATGGGCTGATGAATTTCAGATAGAGGAGGTAATTACAAATTATATCAGTAATGCGCTAAATCATCTGGATGGAGAAAAAATAATAAAAATTGATGTTGAGGATAAAAATTCAATAGTAAGATGCAGGGTGTTTAACACAGGAGAACATATACCCGAGACGGATATAGATAAAATATGGGAAAAATTTTATAAGGTCGACAAAGCAAGAACAAGAGAATATGGGGGAAACGGCATAGGCTTATCTATAGTGAAGGCTATTATGACAGCTATGAATAAAGAATGTGGGGTTATAAATAAAGAAAATGGAGTTGAATTTTGGTTCGAAGTAGAAAAATGTGTAGAAAATTCAAATATTTAGTTGAATAGTTTGAATAATAATGTTAAAATATTAGTAATGTATTTGTGGTATCAACCATAGACAGGAATGAGGAAAACATAATGAAAAAGAGAATGAAAAGTTTTGCATTTATAATGGCAGTATCTGTTTTGCCGCTTATGTAT
>CAMENQ010000239.1 GCA_945928585.1 uncultured Roseburia sp.
ACAATGCTGTCCTGTTCCAACATCTATATTTTCAAATCACACAGGCTTTCCTGAGTTTTTCTTTGATGATTATACAGATAAAATGCAGGAATATATAGATAACTGGAAAAAACTTGATTTACATTTTAACGGTATTATGACAGGATTTTTAGGCTCAAAGGAGCAGATAGATATAGTAAAAAAATTTATAGAAGATTTTAAAGATGAGAATACTACTGTTATAGTGGACCCTGCCATGGGCGAAAACGGTAAGCCATATCCGACTTACACAGGTGAGATGTGTAATGAAATGAAACGGCTTATAGAATATGCTGATATTATTACGCCGAATGTAACAGAGTGCTGTATGCTTACTGATACGGAATATAAGGCAGAGGGATGGACTAAGGCAGAGCTTTATACTATGGCGGAGAAGCTTTTAAAATATGGAGCAAAAAAGATAGTTATATCAGGTGTTCATATGGGTAAATATATTGGAAATGTCATAGCAGAAAAGGAAAGCAAACCCAAAATAATCAAGCATGAAAAATCTGGTGATTATCGTTCAGGAACAGGTGATATATATGCGGCAATTATAGCCTCAGACAGTATAAATGGAGTGGATTTTGAAAGTTCCGTAAGGAAGGCAGGAAACTTTGTGAAGAAAGCCATTGTGGCAACAGAAAAGCTGGATATTCCAAAGACGGACGGACTGGCTTTTGAGGAAGTTCTGCATACACTTAAAAGAAATTAGAAAGAAGGGTGACGATTATGAAAAAAGCAATGACAATATTATATAAAGTACACAACAATTTATATGTTAATCTTACGAACCGCTGTTCAAGCTCATGTGTTTTTTGCCTGAGACATAATGGTGACAGTGTGGTAAAAGGCGGAGACAGCCTTTGGCTTGAAAGAGAGCCGTCTGTAGATGAGGTAAAAGCTGAGTTTGAAAAATTTGATATGAAAAGCTTTAATGAAGTAGTGTTTTGCGGTTATGGAGAGCCTACGGAAAGAATAGATGACCTGCTTCTTATAGCAGCTTTTGTAAAGGAGAAATATAATAAGCCTATCAGAATAAATACAAACGGACAGGGTAATCTGATAAATAAAAGAGACATAGTCCCAAATCTTAAGGGACTGGTTGATACGATTTCAATAAGCTTAAATACACCGGATAAAGACAGGTATAATGAAATAGTAAGAAGTATATTCGGAGAGCAGGCATTTGATGCAATGCTTGATTTTGCAAGAGAAGCCGTAAAGTATGTTCCTAATGTGGTAATGTCAACAGTAGCTACTACCATAACAAAGGAAGAGGAGGCAGAATGCCAAAAAATTTGTGATGAATTGGGCGTAACATATAGAATAAGACCTTTTGAGGAAAGTTAAAAATGCAACGGAGGTAAAAATGAGGATAATATTAGCTTCAAAATCCCCAAGAAGAAAAGAACTTTTAAGCCGAATAGGTGTGGAGTTTGAGTGTATTGTAAGTGACAGGGAAGAAAAAATAACATGCAGTGAACCTGAACAGGTAGTAGAGGAACTGTCAAATCAAAAGGCAGAGTACGTATTCGAAATAATAAGAAATCAGAATGGATTCGGGAGAGAATCAGCACTTATTATAGGTGCAGATACAATAGTAGTCTGTGATGGTGAAATAATGGGAAAGCCAAAGAATGAAGAAGATGCATATATGATGCTTAAAGGATTAAGCGGAAGAAGTCACAGTGTATGGACGGGGGTAACGGTCCTTTTTGTAAATATGGATAAGGATGGCTTGTTTAAGGAAAATAGTGTCAGGACGGAAACATTTGCATGTGAGACAAAGGTGTATATGTATGATATTACAGATGTGGAGATAAAAGAATATATTAAGACAGGAGAGCCTATGGACAAAGCAGGTGCTTACGGAATACAGGGAATTGCTACAAAGTTCATTGAAAGAATAGATGGTGATTTCAACAATGTGGTAGGTTTACCATTATCAAAACTGTATCAAAAAATTAAAAATATATTGTAAAATCATAGATGCTATGGTACACTATATTAATGAGATTAACGATACGGATACAGAAAAATAAAAAGGTATTGGTGTGTATATGAATGAGGTAAAATTTGAGGATATATTTGATATTGAAGAACTGCAAAAGCTTATAGATTCATTATCAAAATCCTTTGAAGTGGGTATGGGAATAAGAAGTCCAAAGGGAGACAGACTTATACGAGACAGCCATTTCTGTGATTTTTGCAGGAGTGTTGTACAGAAGTCACCGACAGGGAAAAGATACTGCGAAGAATCAGATATAAAATTGTCTGCAAATACTGACGAGGAAACACAAATTTGCAGGTGCAAATCGGCAGGGCTTATTGATGCAGGTATCAGACTTGTTATAGGAAATGTACATATTGCCACTATATTGGTTGGACAGGTGCGCCTTAAGGAAAATGAACTGTCAGAAGATGAATATAGAGAAATTGCCGGACATTTAGGTATTGATGAGGATGTTTATCTTGAAGGATTAAACGGTATTCCAGTGATGAGCAGGCAAAAATTTGAAAACATTTTGTCATCACTTAAAATAATAGCAAATCAGTTATCACAGTTAGGTTACCATAATCTTTTACAAAAGGATATTATCAAGTCATTAGAGACGAAAGAATCAGACTGGCAGAAGGATAAGCAGCAGTTTAAGATGATGGCGGAAAAGGACGTGCTTACGGGATTGTATAACCGTTCAAAGTTTGAATCCATGATGGAGAAATGTGAAAACGGCAGTACAGGCAGAATATGCTTAATATCAGGTGATGCAAATAACCTTAAGCTGATGAATGATATATTTGGACATGAGGCAGGTGATTCACTGTTAAAATCTATAGCAGTGAAGCTTCAGGAAGTAGCAAAACCAAGCTGGTATGTGGCAAGATGCGGTGGAGATGAGTACAGAGTGCTTATGCCGGATACATCCTTAGAAGTAGCTGTTGATTATTGTAAGAGAGTATCAAGAAACTGTAAAACTGCAAAGTCATTAAACCTTCCATTATCCATTGCTCTTGGTGCTGCTGAGTGGGACAGGAAAAACGAAAGCCTGCAGGAATGTTTTAACAGAGCAGACGAAAAGATGTATGAAAATAAAAAGAATATGAAGCAGAAAGAAAATGTTCTTGATTATATACTGGAAAAGCTTTATAACAAGCAGTATTTAAGCAAAGACATAGTAGAGGCTACTGCCCGGACATCTTATGATTTTTCCGTATATCTTGGCTTTAATGCAGAAGCAGCAGAAAAGGTAAAGACTGCGGCAAAATATCAGGATATAGGTTATATAATGCTTCCGGAGTCGTTTATGCTTTCAGGACAGGAAATAAAGGATGAAGAACTGGAACAGATGCATGAGCATGTGAAGAATGGCTATAAGATTGCACTGCAGTTTGAAAATACATATAAAGCAGCTGAAATAATTTTATACTCCCATGAACAATGGAACGGAGAGGGATATCCAAAGGGTATAAAGGGAGTGAAGATACCTATGGAGTCCAGACTTATTAGGGTTGTAAAAAAATATATGTATCTTACAAAAGGAACTGAATACAAAAAAGGAATTTCACATGAGGAGGCTGTAAAGTACATGCGCAGTTTGGCAGGTATAAAATATGATTCTGATATGCTGGAGTGGTTTATTACTTATATGGAAAAGCAGCAGCCCGGTGATGTTTTATAAAATAATATATGATTCTTAAAGCACAACATAAATATGTTAAAGAGGCTGTCGCACTAAGAAAATTTTATACAGTACTCGGGTGCCCTATGGATATATAATAATTCTAACGCTGGAGGAGCTGTTAGGAATTTATCAATATAATATAGCTATGCACTTAGCGTAGGTCAACTGTTTGAGGGACAGGCTTCTTTTTAGCCTGTTCCGAGTTTTGACCGTAGCTTAGTGCATAGCTATATTATATTGATAAAATTACTTACAGTCTCCGATGCGTTAAAATTATTATATATCCATAGGGCACCCGAGTACTGTATAAAATTT
>CAMENQ010000240.1 GCA_945928585.1 uncultured Roseburia sp.
TGTGTCCTTTTTATTTGTCTTAAATTTCTCGTCAAGAGTATGAAAAAACGAAAGTCATAATTTATACATACTAAATACGTTAATAAATTTAATGTGCAAAGGAGGTATCTTTATGGCTGGTATTGCTACAAAAACTTCTCAGGCTACACCTTTTATACAGTTATCATTGTTTGTGACATATGATAACTGGTATAAGGAGATTTTTTCAGGCTTAAAAACAATGGTCTACGAGGAAGAAGCACGTAAAGCAGCTAGTGCGTTCAGAGGGTTGTATTATAATCCAACGCACTATACATCTCCTCGGAAAGTTATTCAGATGGCATTAAAAAGAATTACATTGGATAACTTCCTTCCTGATGGGATTGAACGTGCCTGTGAAGAATACGGTGTAAACCTTGATTTAAGCTTATAAAGAGCACAAAAAAGAGGAGGGAAAAATACCCTTCTCTTTTTTGTACGTAAAAATGGAACAAACAGGTGCCTTCAATCACACATACTAGAGATGATTATATATTTTTTGTATAAAAGGAGGATATATGTATGGTTACAGAATTAAAGAAACTGAAATTGTTTGAATCTGGGCATGAGGGTCCATCTTCAATTGATGACATTATCCAAATGACACTTACGGATGCACTTAAAGTAACAATAAAGAGTCCGGAGATTAAAAGTCTGGAAGAACATCAAAGAGAAAATGTTCTGCGCTATGTTACTGGAAAAGGAGTAAAGTTATGACTGATGATGCTTTAATGGCGCATCTGATAGTTGATGCTGCCGCAATCAAAAATTCTACTGATTTCATTCTCAAAATGAATGGTAAATTCCATTCTGCTGAATGTGTAAATGGGTATTTAGCTGTTTTGGAGGCGTTGAATAATCACAGTCACGAAAAATGTTATCTGCTTGCTACCGATAACAACTATTGTTCAATTGTAAGTGGCAGAGTTGTATTATGGAGGCCGACAGATATCCCTCATAAAATTGTGTGTGAATATGTCTCTGAAATGGGATATTCCTCAAATGAATTTCCAGAAGGAATATATCCGGTGGATTTATCTTATATACAGACATATTATAAGTGTGAACCTCAGCAGGCTGCTCTGATAAATATACTGATGGCTATTACTGGCCGTTCGTTTGATTACTGCAGAAATATGTCTGACAAATATAAGGAATTTGAATCCAGAATGTTGCTTTATACATTTCAACCTGAACTCAGAGGTGAAATAATGGAAGAAATTGCTACTACAGTAAAGGAACGAGAAATAACCAAACAGGAGGATTGAAAGCTGATGATTGTTAGTAATTATTGTATTAATGAGTATAAAAAAGCCGTAAATAAGTATGGAACTAATTATGGTGATATGCTGGATGCTGGAGATGACTGTGCAGCAATCGAAGTTGGAAGAAAAATAACCTGTAATGAAGAAATCCATGGAATAATACCGGAAGATGCAGGAGAAGAAAGATATGCAAATCTTGTAGAGATGGTGTTAATGGAACGTGGATGTGCATGAATAAAAAAAGGCCTTAGGGCCTTTTTTTATTTACATTATACATACTAAATATGAAAACATTATAAATCAATGAAAGAGAGGAACAATTATGGGAAATTCATCGTCTGAAGAAGAAAACGGTCTGCTCAACCGCAGACTGACAAGGAATAAGGTGCAGTCAGATAAACTAAATAAAGATTTACACGCAATGGGAAATTCATCATCGCTGTTTGCTGAATATAACCAGCAACCTATTCAAAATGCAGGACAGCATATGAATACTGTGCAGAATACACAGTTCCAGATGCCGCAGGTTCCGACACAGATATATATTCCTCAGGCATATATACCAGTACCACAGACTATAATCCAACCTGTGAATATATCAGAGGATAATAATAAAATGTCCATGGAGGAACGTCAGCAGAAAATGACTGATATTAATAATCGTAAGAAAGACGCAAAAGCATCAGGTATCACACGTCTTATAATTAATGCAGTTCTCATGCTGAGTGTATTTTGTGTATTATATATGATTGCTGTCAGCTTTATATTTGAAGTTGACACCATAAAAAACATGAGTATGGCTCCTACATATAAATCAGGTGATATTGTATGGGTAAATAAATTTCAATATAATTTAGGCTCACCTTCATATGGAGAAGCAGTTATTATAATGCAGACAAATGGCAAAAGAGCAATAAGGCGCATTATGGGTCTTCCGGGAGATGAAGTGCTTATAAAAAATGGTATTTTGTATATTAATGGAGCTGAACAGAAAACAGAGTTTGATACAATGGACTATGCAGGCATGGCTTCTGAAACAATCATATTAAAAGATGGACAATATTTTGTACTTGGAGATAATCGGAATAATTGTGTTGACAGTCGTAATGAAAGTCTTGGTATTGTTGTTGACAGGCAGATTATAGGTAAAGTTGGGAAAAAAGCTCCGGCAATTTTATCATTTACAGGAAGTAATATTACAGACTGATTTTTGCAAAATTAAAAACTATCATACTAGATATGTATTAATTATTTGTGGATGACAGGAGAAGCTCGATTCATGTTTCTTGTCATCCTATTATTATGTAGGGACAACATTATGTCCAGAGAGGAGTCTATTATGACTGATATGATGACAAAAACAGAAAACATGACAGCTATTTTTAATCTCATGCCTATGCTCCGCATTGGCGTGGCTAATAAGTCTCTCGTTGAAGAAGTATTTTATTACAGCAAACGTACATTAGAATGCTTTTTCATGGTTGAGGCAGTGGATGCTGCACCGGAGAACGAAGTTCTTTTGGGTGAAAGCGTTGAGGACTTAAAAGTCCGTATGAGCCATATGGCTCAGAAAGCCGTTATAAGAATGTGCAGATTGAATTCTCTGGCAAAAAAAGCAGGGGAAGATGACATTTTAACTGAGTATGTCAACGTGACAGACTTCAGATTATGTCTGGAGATTATTCTTGAATTTCAGGAACAGCTCCTTGAACGCACCAAGCGTGACTTGAGAACAACGACAATATGTCGAGGAATGGCTTTCGATGATTGAAAGGAAAGGGACAGGGATAACCTGTCCTTTTCTGATTCTATTAAGTAAAAATCAGATGAGCTTACATACTAGATATGAATGATTAAATATCATTCATAATAAAAAAGAAAGGGATGCAGAAATTTTCTGCAAACAAAGGTAAGTAAACAGATGGAACAGATTAAGAATGAAGTAACAAAAATGACAAACAAAGTATGTGTCAGCGGCACAATAGTGGTTAAGAAATTATTTGGCAATTTTTTAAAGATTGTCCTGAATGTTAAGACCCTTGGAAAAGATAAGGTAATCAATAATTACATTACATGCTATTTTGTCAACGATGCTGAAAACATGAATCAGAAGCTGCAGATGTATGACAAGCTGAGCGTTGAGTGTCATGTCGAAAAAGTCTGGCATGCAAAAAGCGAAGATTATCTCCAGCGGCTTGTTGTGGATTCGTTCAGAATTAGCAATTTCGGAGAAGATACAGGCATTGACAGCAATACATTCGTTATCGAGGGTGTTGTAAACAATAAGTATTCTCCTAATGAGAATTTTGTGATTTTAAATGTTCAGAATGGCAGCAATGTGCTTAACATATCAGTCTTGGGAGTACTGACGAAAAGAGTTAACGAGCTGGCCATGCAGAGCCATATAAGAATTAAGGGTACGATTCAGAATCATACCGGCAAGAATAATAAAATTTTTGAATCTCTTGTGGCTCATTATATTGAACCTCTTGAGTGAGTTTTCAATTTTTCTTATTAAGTTTTAAATATCCCCAATAACAGTTAAGTCTGTTAATGGGGATATTTTTTGTTGAAAAGCCTGCCTATTCGTGCATTCAACAGACTCTAACTCTATAAAAGAGTTGTAGTTGGGTGTCAGACTTTATCTGACATAAACTATATTATCACAATATAGTTTTTATTACAAACGCATAAATAAAAAATGACAA
>CAMENQ010000241.1 GCA_945928585.1 uncultured Roseburia sp.
TTTTAACCTATATGATTTACTGATATAACCAACTTTTTGTGCATATTTGTTTGATGCAATAGTTTGTGAATTTATTTGAAC
This sequence comes from uncultured Roseburia sp., assembly GCA_945928585.1. GTDB lineage: Bacteria > Bacillota > Clostridia > Lachnospirales > Lachnospiraceae > CAG-303. Next base: position 82 of record CAMENQ010000241.1, read on the forward strand.
TCCCATGATATGCGAAAAAATGCGGAAAGAAACTGATTGAACTTACACAGGAAGAAGTGAAAAATTTTCTATTTAAGAAATGGCGGTCAAAATGACCGCCATTTCTACTATTTTTCCTTGTAACTTCTTACCCCTGAATTTTATGTTTTCTGATTTTATCCTTTATTACAAGATATATCTCACCAATAACAATAAAAACGGCAAAAAGCACCACAATCATATAGAACGCACCAATTCCGAGCGTCTTATCACTCATAATACTAAGGTCAAATCCAAACCAGCCTGCAGGTGCACCGTAATTAATAAAATTATAAGGAGCAATCATATCACCCCAGCGCCATCCGAGTACATTTGCTCCAAAAATCACAAGCAATAAATATATAAGCGGTGGAATCATTGCATATAACGCATGAAACTTGTTTGATTTATACTCATAATCATATAAGAAGAAATCAACTATTGCCAAAAGCGGTGTTATGAAATGTACACACAGGCTTCCTGCACCGTTTCCAAAATATGCATACAAAAATCCTCTTTCATGAGTAGGTGCAAGTATAAAAAAATATATCATAAAAGTCGCTGTTATGCTTATTGTTGCCATATATTTCAACGTATACCACATATTCGTCTTATAATTTTTTTTAGAAAATGATTTTCCCGATATGATGTCAAGTACTAATGATAAGAAGAGAACTATATCTATAAAAACATTTGACAGGTTAGTAAAATAAGTAAATCCCATTAAATCCTCTATTGTACGGACCATTCCATATATTGATGAAATAATCGCTATGATTTTTATCGAATTTGATATTACTGCATTATGTTGATTCAATTTAATAACCGTACCTTTCCTTAATCTTTTTCTTTTGTATATATTAATTATGGCCGTGAAAGGAACTGTCTTGTGCGCTCCTGTGTAGGATTGTCAATTACCTGTGCCGGTGTTCCCTGTTCAACTATATATCCCTCATCCATAAAGATAATCTGATCTGCTACATCTCTTGCAAAATCCATCTCATGTGTAACAATTATCATGGTTGTTTTCTTTTCGGCAAGACTTCGTATTACCTTTAATACCTCGCCTGTAAGCTCCGGGTCCAATGCAGATGTCGGCTCATCAAAACAAAGTATGTCAGGTTTAAGCGCCAGTGCCCTTGCTATGGCAACTCGCTGCTGCTGTCCACCTGAAAGCTGATGTGGATAATGTCCTGCACGTTCTGAAAGTCCCATCTGGTCAAGGAGTTCAATTCCGTTTTGGTCAATCTCCTCTATAATCTTCTTTTTGTTCTGCTTATAATCAGGTCGCTCCTTTGCAAGAAGCTTTCCTGCCAGTGTAACATTCTCCAATGCAGTATACTGCGGAAATAAATTAAAAGACTGGAATACCATTCCAAAGTGCAGACGCTTTTTTCTAAGCTCCTGGTCAGTTATCTTTACTTTATTCTCCGCATCAAACAAAATCTCACCATTAACACTTATAGTCCCCTTATTCGGAGTTTCAAGAAAATTAAGACAGCGAAGCAAAGTAGTCTTCCCTGAGCCTGAACGCCCGATAATTGCCAGTGCATTTCCCTTTTCAAGTGAAAAGCTTACATCTTTTATTACCTGTGTGCTTTCAAAATGCTTCTCAATATTATTTACCTCTAAAATTGCCATGTGAAACCTCGTTTTCCTGTTTTATCAGTATCACCTGAAATAATCAAGCTTTTTCTCTATATATCCAAACAACAGTGTAAGTATTCCTATAAATAAAAGATAGAACACTCCCGTATAGAATAACGGCCATATAAGTCCTGCTGATTTCATAAATGAAGCTCCTGCAAATGTAAGCTCATACGCTGCAATAATACGTGCAAGGGAAGTATCCTTTACCAATGTAATTATTTCATTTGACATTGGCGGTACTACTCTTTTCACCATCTGTAAGAGAGTTACCTTAAAAAAGATCTGGCTTTTCGTCATTCCAAGCACTTCTCCTGCCTCACGCTGTCCAACAGGTACGCCCTCGATACCTCCCTTAAATATAACTGAGAAATAACAGGCATAATTTATTGCAAATGCTACCACAGTTGCTGTTATACGTCCCGCTTCATTACCACCCCATATATTCTTACCAAGCCATAATCCCGGCCCGTAAAAAATAATGATGAGCTGAAGCATAAGCGGCGTTCCTCTTATTATCCATATAAATACCTGTAAAAGTACTTTTAAAGGTTTGCATTTGCTCATAGTACCAAATGCCAGAAGCAGTCCCAGCGGCAGTGCGAACACAAGCGTAAGTATAAATATCTCAAATGTAGTTGCAAGACCATTTGCCAACGCTCCGGTAACAGTCCAAAACATTATGTACGCCTCCTGTGTCGTTTTTACTTCTTGGAAACTACAACAACCTGTGCGTTATTGCAGTAAGCATTTGTGCATTCCATAGAATTCTTCACTTCATCTGTAAGTGTCATACCATTCCATACTACATCAATATTTTTAGAGTCAAGCTCCATAATTTTATTGTCCCAGTCAATTTCAACAAACTGTGCCTCTACTCCAAGCCTGTCAGCAACTTCACGTGCCATATCAGCATCAAATCCAATCCAGTTGCCTGAAGCATCCTTGTAATCCATTGGTTCAAAATCAGTAATACCTATAACAAGAGTCCCTTTTCCCTGAATATATGCAACATCACTGTCATCAGAAGCCTTATATTCGCACTCCGTCTGCTCTACAAGAGCCTCCTGTACACCATATTCAGTTGCAATATCATTCATGGAACCATCTGCATACATATCAGAAAATACTGCATTAATATATGAAGCAAGGTCTGAACCCTTACGGCATCCTACACCATACTCCTCTGTAGTAAGCTTATCCGTATATTCCATATCAGGGTAACTTGTTCCCTCTCCAATCATGGCACCTGCCATAAGCAGATCAATGATAGCTGCATCTGAAGTTCCTGAAGCAACCTCCATAAGTGCATCAGCCTGAGATGATACTGAATTGTAAGAAAATCCCTTATCTTTAGCCGCTGCCTCTCCTGCAGATCCTGCCTCAACTGCATATACAATATCACTATTTGCTTCCTTGCTGCTGCCACAGGCTGTAAGTACAGAGCCGGCAGCCATCATCATAACTAATGTCAACACAACTTTCTTTTTCATAACTTCCTCCAAATAGGCAAAATTAAATACTATAAAATTTTATCATAGTAAAGCTACAAAGTAAAGAAATCTATTTTCTTACAACCAGTTTCATTACTGCCGTACTGGAATATGTAAGAGGCTGATTATGAAGGAAGAAAATTCTGCCATCACATGGTGCTGTAAGCTGTTCCTTTATTTCTCCTTCATAAGGGTCTAAGATATTGGCAAGTACCTGCCCTTTCTCTACTTCCTCTCCTATACTTATTCTGCTTTCAAATATTCCTGCTTCCTTACACCTTACTGTCAGCAGATTGGAATCATCAAGCAATTCTGACATATAATGATATCCACCGCTTGGCACATAATTTGACACCTTTATCTCATTCAGCATTCTGAGTATACCCCTTACTGCATCAGCAGCACTCTTAGTATCAATCTCTTCTGTTGATGTTGTGTATATACTAAATGCCTTTGTCTCCCATATCTGCCAGTTATAATTAAGTGTCGTAGTATCAAAAGGACGAGGTTTTCTTGTTATCACAAAAGGAAAACCAAATTTTTGTGCCATTTCTACATCTTCAAAGCCTGTTTTCATCATTCTGATATGTGGCAGGAAATAACCCGGCATATAAAATGAAGCAAACTGTATTCCATATTTGTAATTCTTAATTTTATCAAATACCCCTGCAGCTATCCTCTGAGTAGGCTCTCCTTCATCGTAGCCCGGAAACATTCTGTTTATATCTGTATTATCT
>CAMENQ010000242.1 GCA_945928585.1 uncultured Roseburia sp.
ATTTTTAACCAATATTATAAGCTGTACAGCGAGAATGACTTCCAGCCACACTATGAATATATGCCAATGATGGAAAAAGAGTGATAACATATTTAAAATGCTGTGAAACAGTTCACTCGTTGATTTATATTGATTTTTTCCGGTTTATGTTATATATTTTATGTATAAAAATCACTTTGCTATAAAGTGGTAAATAAAAACAAGGAGGTCTATTTTATGGACAGATTAAAAGGTAAGGTTGCCATTGTTACAGGCTCTACAAGCGGAATAGGAATCGGTATAGCAAGACTGTATGCTGCAGAGGGTGCAAAAGTAGTTATATGCGGACGTAGAGAAGAAAAAGGTCAGGCTGTAGTAGACAGCATTGTAAAAGAGGGAGGAGAAGCATATTACCATTTCATGGACATTACTGTTACTGAAAGTATTGATAAGCTTTTTGCCGATACTGCCGAAAAATACGGAAAAATCGACATTTTAGTAAATAATGCAGCTAATGTTGGCTTAAAGGATGGCCGTGTAGATGAGCTGACATTGGAAATGTGGGATGAAATATTCAAGAGTGATGTACGTGGAACCTTCTATGCCACCAAGTGTGTACTCCCGTATATGGAGAAAAATGAAGCAGGCGGATCTATTATAAACATCGGTTCCATGGCTTCATGCGGAGGAGACCTTGGCTCTACGGCATATGCATGTGCAAAGGCAGGAGTAGATATGCTTACACAGTCTACTGCACTTCAGTATGGAAAGAAAAATATCCGTTGTAACTGTGTTCGTCCGGGTCTGATTGTAACTCCACAGAACGAAGCATATGTTCCACAGGCTTTAAAGGATATATTCCTTAGCAACATTATGGTAAATCGTTATGGCTGTCCGGAAGATATAGGACATATGTGTGTTTATCTTGCTTCAGATGAAAGCAGCTATGTAACAGGTCAGATTGTAAATGTTGACGGAGGTCTGAATTCACATGTTTCTACTGTTGCACAGTTCAGAGATATGAATTCACGTACATGGTAATACAGATTAGTTATTTTTACTGATAAATACAGCAAAAATAATAATTAAAAAATACATATAACTTACATATAAAAACTGTCTCATTATGAAAACGATACAGTATACTAAGTGATTTATTGTCATATGACATGCATTAAAGCATCAGTGACTATAATGAACTGACATACAGTATAAAGTTTTGGTGTGGGGCAGTTTTATTATGCTATCAGGCACATCTGACTGTTCTCATTACATCGGCATATCTCAACATACATTATATATTTTAAGACTGCAAATATTTTAAACAAGCATTATATTTTAAGGCTGCATATATTTTAAACAAGCATTATATTTTAAACAAGCATTATATTTTAAACAAGCATTATATTTTAAAGCTACACCATATTTTAAACCTGTTACTTCTCCAAAGTTACCTCTTACCCAAAACCTATTTACACCAAAAGATTTTTTGTGTATAACCATATTGTAACAGGAAAACACATAAGGAATAAGGGTATGAAGATAAAAATCGAAATCGAAGAAAACTTAACAGAGGACGAAATTATTATTCACTGTGGCAGCCTGAATGAGGATATACTGGCAATACAAAGATACATAGCAGAGGCAGTCCACGGCAGGCAGCAGTTAATGGTAATGAAAGGGGATAAGGAGTATTACCTGCTTCTTAAAGAAATTCTTTTTTTTGAGACAACGGAAAATCAGGTGGCAGTCCATTCAGCCAATCAGATTTATTACACGAAGCTTAAGCTGTATGAGCTGGAGGAGATGCTGCCGGCTGTATTTATGAGAGTATCAAAATCATCTATTATAAATACAGAAAAAATCCGTCCCATAAAAAAGAACATCACCGGAGCCAGTGAAGTAGAGTTTGGAGAATGTCACAAGCTGGCATATGTTTCACGAAGCTACCTGAAACCGCTTATGAGCAGACTGGAAGAAAAGAGATTAAAAGGAACCATTAAAAAATAATGTTTGAAGAAAAGAGGATTTATTATGAAGAAAAAAAGCATAGCATGGGGAATTATACTGATACTTTTAGCAGCATATCTGGTTGTCAGCAGATTAGGACTGATGCCTGATGTACCACTGGGAAGGATAATATGTACCATTATATTTGGTTATACACTTATAAGAGGTGTAATGAAAGTAGACTTCCTGCAAATTACAATGTCGCTAGGTATATTAGGCTGGGTGTATGATGATTTTCTGGGAATAGAAGCCATCACACCATGGATAATTTTATTGGCAGCATTTTTGTTAGGATTAGGTTTAAATCTTATATTTAAGAGAAAAAGTATTCAGATTGAAGTAGCATATGACGGCGACAATCCAAATCATAAATGTTTTGGAAAGAAATCAGAATATACACAGTGTTTTGAAGAAGGAGAATTTATAAGAAGTGAAAACACCTTTGGTTCAACAAACAAGTATATAAACACTGTAGATTTTGTAGGGGCAGATATTGAAAATAGTTTTGGACAGACAGTTATTTATTTTAACAATGCTGTTATGAAAAATAAGGAAGCAATAATAAGAGTAGAAAATAACTTTGGTGAAACAAAGCTTTATTTTCCGAAAGAGTGGAGAATGGAGCTTAGGGATGAAAAAGCATTTGGTACTGTAAGCTGTGACGGAATGTTCAATACAGAAATAAATGCGCCTGTCGTAAAGATAGATGCGGAATGTAATTTTTGAAGCATAAAAATATTTTTTAATTAGTTTTTAAACAAAAATTTTAGCCATATATTATCCCAAATAAATGGTTATGATGAAATGAAGCAGAAGAGCAGGGATGACTTTTTTACGGTATCACAGTATCAAATGCTAAAAAATATATAATTATGACTCTTGTCGATTGTATAAAGTCATCCCTGCTCTTCTGGTTTTATGATGATATTTCAGGCAAATCTACGGCAACTTCAGCGTTTTCAGCCTTGCCTTCAGGATCGTATTCCGTTTGTTCTTCTTCTTCATCATCCCATAATGAATCATATTTTTCTTTTTTATTTGAGGTATTTAAAACAGCCATATTTTTGGCAGCCATATACAGCTCCATACTGTAGTCCATCAGCTTTTGCTCATCTTTGGCAGGAACTTTTGCACCTTTTGCAATACGCCTTGCTACCTCCATAATCTTTGACATATCAACGGCAGCTTTGCTTAAGACGTCATTTTGCTGTCTGGCAACTTCTGCATTCCATACAGCCACATACTGTTCCGTAAGAGCATCAAGAATTTCCTGATTTTTGTCAAACTCTTTAGTTGTTTCATTTATGGAAAGTTCAAGTATTGCAGCTTCTTTTGAGAAAAGTTCACGTTCACTTTCGTTTTTTTCACCTTTTTTTAAAAGCTCATCACGCTGCTTTACAAGGGAATTTCTTTGTTCTATTAATGACTGGCGCTGCTGCCTGTAAATTTTTTGTGCTTCACCGATTTTCATACACAGTCTCCTCTTTTCAGTGCATATTTTAAATGTTACCCTATCATATTTACAATACATAATGCTGTATTTATTATATGGTTAATATCGGCATATTATGTTATAAATAAAGGAGGAAAGATATTATTTATAAATTTTCTGGTTAAAGAAATTCAGAATGCGTTTCCTGGGATTAAAAGATTTAACAGGCGTGGTCTTTACAGAATGAAACAGTTTTATGAAACTTATTGTGGAGATGAATTTGTGTCAGCACTGCTGACACAAATAAGCTGGACAAACCATCTGGCTATTATGTCAAAAGCAAAAATATAAATTCGGATTTGTAGGGATACGAGAATGAAGCGAAGCGGAATTCGAATGGACGATGCAAGTAGCTTGTACGGAAGGTTGAAAAATGGAATATATGATTGACATGAAAGCGGTTAGGTGTTAGTATACTAATTAAGAAGGCGCTACCGATAGACGGTTAGCCTGATATATGTTAGTTATAAAAATAACCGCCAAAGTTTACCAGA
>CAMENQ010000243.1 GCA_945928585.1 uncultured Roseburia sp.
GACGAGGAAGATGTGCAGCTTGATACGGCAGATATAAATATAAAAGAGCTTGTAGAAAACATAGCTGCAAGATTAAAAGAACGGGCAGATGAAAAAAATGTAAAAATAACAGTGTCCGCTGACTCAAGTGATGACAACAGGGAAATGGCGACAGACAAGGAGTTTATACTTTGCAGTTACTCCCAGATCATAGATGAAATGATATACAACATAGTAGAAAATGCCATAAAATACAATAAAGAAGGCGGCAGGGTAGATGTAACCCTAAGCCGGAGCAATGAAAAAATAACAGTACAAATCAAAGATACCGGCATCGGAATTCCAAAGGAAGACCTTGACAGAGTATTTGAAAGATTCTACAGGGTAGATAAAAGCCACTCAAGCACCGTAGGAGGAACAGGCTTAGGACTCTCCATAGTAAAACATGGCGCAGCCTTCATAGGTGCAGATGTGAACATGGAGAGCGAGGAGGGCAAAGGAACTCTCGTAACAATAAATTTTAATAATACTTCCCTTTAGTATAAAAATATGTAGAATGGTGGTTGAAAACTAACGCAGCCGGGTTTCGGGATGGCTTCCGGCATCAGGTGCAGAGGAATATTATAGCGCCTCAATATGCATTGAAAAGGCTGTTAGTAATTCATTAAGATGAAATTGTCAACGGGTTAGCAGAGGTCGTCTGTCTGAGAAAATGACTGAGACTTCAGTCATTTTCGAGTTACGACCGTCGCTTAGCCGTTGGCAATTTCTTCTTAATAGAATTACTTACAGCCTTTGAAGCATATTGAGGCGCTATAATATTCCTCTGCACCTGATGCCGGAAGCCATCCCAAAACCCGGCTGCGTTAGTTTTCAACCACCATTCTAGATATTTAAAGTACATTTTTTGTATATTTAATAAAAAAATATTTGAAAATTATAAAAAGTATGTTATACTGATGTAATCAATGTTCTTAGGAGGAATATAAAATGAAACATATTAAGACATTAAGCAAGAAAACATTAAAAAATACAATGGCAAAGGGCGGCTGCGGCGAGTGCCAGACATCATGTCAGTCAGCATGTAAGACATCATGTACAGTAGGAAATCAGAGCTGCGAAAACAACAATAACAAGTAGCTTTATACTAAGGTTTACCTTGGCCATTAGGCAGCGGGAATGTGCTAATATTTTCGCTGCCTATAGTATGTTAAGAAAACATATTATAAAAAACAACAAAGCAAAAACAGACATTTCAGAAAACTATATGGCAGAATGTCTGGGGAAATTATACCGAAAGGAGAATTACCTTGATTCACGCATATAAGAATAATGGCTATAACATTATACTTGATGTAAACAGCGGTTCAGTTCATGTTGTAGATGATTTGACATATGAAGTTATTCCATTATTTGAAAATAAATCAAGAGACCAGGTAGTAAGTGAGTTGTCGTCTAGATATGACGCATCAGATATAAATGATGTTCTTGACGAAGTGGAGGAGCTTAAGAGCCTTGGACAGTTGTACGCTGAGGATGAGTATCAGCAGTACATAAAGAATTTTAAACAGAGAAAAACAGTAGTTAAGGCTATGTGTCTGCATATTGCCCACGATTGTAATCTTGCCTGCAAATACTGCTTTGCGGAGGAAGGCGAATATCATGGAAGGCGTGCGCTTATGAGCCTTGAGGTGGGAAAAAAGGCACTGGATTTTCTCATTGAAAACTCAGGAAACAGAGTAAATCTTGAGGTGGATTTTTTTGGCGGAGAGCCTCTTATGAACTGGGATGTAGTTAAGGAGCTTGTAAAATATGGAAGAAGCAGGGAACAGGAATGTAACAAAAAATTCCGTTTTACCCTTACTACAAACGGAGTCCTTTTAGATGATGACATTATGGAGTTTGCAAATAAGGAAATGGCAAACGTAGTATTAAGCCTTGACGGAAGAAAAGAAGTAAATGATACTATGAGACCTTTCAGAAACGGAAAAGGAAGCTATGACCTTATAGTACCAAAATTTAGGAAGTTTGCAAAGCAGAGAGAAGAATTAGGCTTAAGCTATTATGTGAGAGGAACATTCACAAGAGATAATATAGATTTTTCACAGGATGTTCTTCATTATGCAGATTTAGGATTTAAGCAAATGTCCATAGAGCCTGTGGTAGGTGATGAGGATGAACCTTATGCCATAAGGGAGCAGGATTTGCCAGCCATTATGGAGGAATATGACAGACTTGCAAAGGAATATATAAAGAGACAGAAGGAAGGCAGAGGCTTTAACTTTTTCCACTTTATGATAGACCTTGAACAGGGACCATGCGTGGCAAAGAGACTTTCAGGCTGTGGCTCCGGTACTGAGTACCTTGCAGTTACACCTTGGGGAGATTTTTATCCGTGTCATCAGTTTGTTGGAGATGAAAAGTTTCTTATGGGAAATGTATTCGAGGGCATAAAGAGAACTGACATTCAGGATGAGTTTAAGCTTTGTAATGTATATGCAAAGCCAAAATGCAGGGAATGCTTTGCACGATATTACTGTAGTGGAGGCTGTGCGGCAAATGCGTACAAGTTCCATGGTGATATAACAGATGCATATGATATTGGCTGCGAGATGCAAAGAAAACGTATTGAGTGTGCCATTATGATAAAGGCTGCTTTGGCAGACCAGGAAGATTAAAGGAGTGAAAAAATGAGACAGAAGCAGAAAAGAAACAGTACTATACTTTTCATAGTTACTCTGATAGTAGTTGCAGCACTTATACTTGTAAATATATTTGGTGTGACTATAAAGAGTATGGAAAAGGGAAGCGCAAGAAATATTATTCTTGGATTAGACTTAAAAGGTGGTGTAAGTGTTACTTACCAGGCAGTAGGTGAATATACATCAGAAGACTTTAATGATACAATAAGAAAACTCAGATTAAGAGCACAGGAATTCAGCAGCGAAGCAGACGTATATCAGGAGGGTGATGACCGTATCACTGTAGATATACCGGGCGAAGATGATGCAGAAGAAGTGCTTGATAAGTTAGGTAAGCCGGGTTCACTTGCTTTCGTTACAGATGACAGCAAGACATGGACGGTTGGCCAGACTATGGATTTTGAGTCAGAGTCAGTTAAGACATGGCTTACAGGTGCAGATATATCATCTGCAAAGCCTGCTACAAATAACAGCTCATCTACAGGACAGACAGAGTATGTGGTAGCTTTTGAACTTACGAGTGGTGCAGCTTCTATCTTTGCAGACGCTACAGAGAAGTACTTAAATAAATATATATACGTAGTATATGACGGAGTTGTTATAAGTGCTCCAAGAGTAAGCAGCCATATTACAGGCGGCTCAGGTGAAATCAATGGTATGGACTCTTATGAGGAAGCAGAGGAGCTTGCTTCTATTATCAGAATAGGTTCACTTAAGGTTGAACTGGAAGATATATCATCAAAGGTAGTAAGTGCAAAGCTTGGAGATGACGCATTACAGTCAAGCTTAATTGCAGGCGGAATCGGATTAGCCATAGTTATTATCTTTATGATTCTTGTATATAGAATACAGGGACTTGCTGCAGGCATAGCACTTATTGCATATACGGCACTTGATTTACTCTGCATAAATGGATTTAACTGGACACTTACACTTCCGGGTATTGCCGGTGTTATCTTGTCTATAGGTATGGCAGTAGATGCGAATGTTATCGTATTTGCACGTATAAGAGAAGAACTTGCAGTATCAGACAATGTTGAAGGTGCTATTAAAACAGGTTTTAAGAAAGCCACATCAGCTATCGTTGACGGAAATATTACAACGCTTATAGCTTCCATTGTACTTATGACAGTAGGTACAGGTACAGTAAAGGGCTTTGCACAGACACTTGCCCTTGGTATTGTGTTATCTATGTTTACGGCAATGGTAGTATCAAGACTGATTGTTACACTGCTTTACAGAATGGGCTTTAATAAAAAGTCAATGTATGGCGTTCAGAAAAAGAGAA
>CAMENQ010000244.1 GCA_945928585.1 uncultured Roseburia sp.
ATTTTGCAAGTTCCAAATCTTTTTTCTTAAGTTCACTGTTTGCATTTTCATATTTGACTTTTGTGTTTTCGTATTCCGCCTTCGTGTTTTCGTATTCCACCTTTGTGTTTTCCTGTTCTGCCTTAGTGTCCCTTAATTCATTTTTCAACTGTTCCAGTTCATTAGTCATCTCATCCCACATAAGTAATTCTGTATTTCTGTCCATCTCTCTTAATGCCTTTGAAAACATATTCATCACCTCATCTATTTTACAGCAGAACTGTGCTACATCAGATATAATCTCGTAAAACTCATCTGATATGGATGCAGCTTCAATTATGCGTTCCGGGGTATCTGCGCTCAACAGATATATCCATTTCTTTAATTCTGTGTCTATATTGTCCTCTATTTTTCTAAAGTTGTCAAGGACTATGTAGGTGACGTTTTCCAGATAATTAAGGGAAAGTCCTGTATCAAAGGTTATCTTTCCTGTATGCTTCCAGAACATATTATACTTTATAAAGTCGTAGTAGCTTTTAAATAATATCAAGCAATGTAGTAATCCTATAGTTATTTCCTTTTTAACAATATTGCTAATAATATAATCACTATAATTAACCACCAAAAAGCTAAAATATATTCAAGACTAATTCCCAGTATCTCTATTGCCGTTTCATTTTTAAAAGTCACAAAAGTTATAACTAACAATATAAATATTCCTGCTTTAAATCCAAAATATATAGGATGTTCTTCAACTTTTTTATGTTTAATTTCATAACCACAGTTAGGACAGATTTTAGCTTGATTTGATATTTCTTTACCACATTCAGGACATTTAATTAATGACATGTTAGCTCCTCTTTCCATATTTGTCTTTGTTTATATAGTATTTTCTCGTTGCAAAAATCCCGTGCAAGCACATACACAGCAAAAAATTAAATTTGGAATAGCCCAAAAGAATAATTCATCACAATCTTTTAGGAATACAGGTATTAATCCGAATAAATATATAAGGCTACAAAACAATATAGTATTTTTATTTTTTCTGCACACTATACCTATTAAACCTGCAAGAAACATACAAAAAGCAAGAATACCCCCTATTTGTAATATTTCTTCATTTTTTTCGTTTTCTATAATATCAGTCATCCAAATATGATAACTTTGAATTGATACTATCAAAGAAAATACTATTGCTAATATTGATACTATTAATCTACTTTCTTTCATTAAATGCTCCTTTTATTTATAATCAAACAATTCCAATTTATAGTTTCCTGCCGGCAAATCATATATAGTTTCAGTAACATTATTAAATTTGTCACCAACATTCAAATCGCCAAAAGATATAGTGTCACTTTTAACAATATATCCATCTTCATCATAAAGTTTATAAGAGCAGAAGTTATACGCATAAGTTAATCCTTCCTGTTCATATGTTTTTGCTCCTTTAAACCTTAACGTTAAATAATATGTTCCATCATAATTTTTTTCAAAAGAATATTCTATGTCCTCAATATTTACTGTAGTTTCTATTGTTTTATCCCAATTCAAACAGCTAACATTAAGTGGAAAACCCGGCAATTCTAAAGAGCTGTTGCTTACTAGAGCATTTTCGTTTAAATCTATCATTACAGCACATACCTCTGGTACTGTAATAGTTGACCCTAAAGTGCTTTCATAAGAATACAGCCCCATAAATCCAGCATAAATGGTAACACTGTCATTTTCTAGCAAATTGTAATCAATAATATCCGTTTCATAAATAACTAGAAGATTTTGCTCAATATCATTATCAACATACATTCTAAATCCGCTATATCCATAATCATTTACATGGACTATCTGTGTTATTGTTCCTGTAAATTTAACTGGATTATTAATATAATCATTTGGATTTCTTGCAAGCATTTCATAGGTTATATCATATGTATATGTAGATTTGTCTCCAGACAAAAGCATTTCCTTTTCTTCGTATGCATAATCATCTTCATAATCATCTTCATAATCATCTTGAGCATATTCTTGATTATAGTCATAATCTTGAATTTGATCCTCGCTATTTTGCTTTTTTATCCACCCATATTTGTCATCTAATCCTATAAACAAAACTAGCAACATTATAGCTATAAATACTGTGCAAGCGTAATTAAGTATATTTTCTTTTTTCATCCCAAATTCCTCCATGAGTATTTTAAAGACAAAATAATAAATTTATAGATATTTTTGTTTAATAATAACATATCGGTAAATTTTTGTCAATTTTAGGTAGGATTTTGCATTTGTGCATTTGTACGTGTCGCCTTTATAGTGAAGATATTCTTGGCTAATGAAGGTTAGGCAATAATTAAGAAAAACAGTACCTATATGACTTTAAAGGGATTATCCTAAGTTCAATAGGTACTGTTCCGTTTTTAGTAACAATCTTTCTATAAAGCTAGCAACGGGAATCGAACCCGTGACCTCAACACTACCAATGTTGCGCGCTACCGACTGTGCCATGCCAGCTTGCTGTGAATTAATCACGCTTATATAGTATACTCAAAAAAAACTATGATGTCAATTACTTTCTTTTATACGCAGCATTATTTTACCTTTTTGTTGTTTGCCTTTTTGCAATTAATGAAGAACAAATTTTTTCCGTCGCATTAGAAATTTCCTAAAAACGCCCAAAAGGTGATATTCCCTTTCAGGCGTTTTTCCGCCTTACAACCACCACAATAGCACCAACAATAACAACTCCCAAAGCTATCCAGACTCCAGCCGGCACATCCTTTACATTGAAGCACCGCACATTAATCCACATCTGATTAATGTTTTTCGTCTCCTCATCATCAAAATATCCCATAATGGCTGTTCTTGAAATAACCTCACTTGACGGATACTGTGTGTAGAGTTGCCTGTTTATTTGGCTTTCGTCAGTATATACCACATAATTTTCATCATCATTATCTCCTGAAAAGAAATAACCCACAGGATATTCTATAATGTTTTCCTCATCCTCCTCTGCACCGTAGCACCAGTTAAGATAAGAAAAAACAGTATCATCATCTCCACCTGCTATGGCTGATGTGTATCCGATATAATACATATTTCTCACTGCGTTGTCCGGACGCGACAAAAAGTTTACAAAGGCTTCTGCCGCCTGTTTCTTTTCTGCATTTCCATCAATTCCGTCCTTAAGCATAAGCCAGCCGTCAAACCACAGATTTGTACATTCCTCTGGCACGGCAAACTTTAAATATACTCCGTCCTCCTCTGCCAAATCCATGGCATACACAGCATCACCTGACCACTGATAATTAGCTACTATCTTTCCCGTAACCATATCTGCCTTTCCGCTGTCAGTTTCCAGTGCATATATATTTCCCATCATATCCTGCAAAAGTTCCTCCACCTGTCCGATGGTTTCAGGCGTTACATCATTCATAAGCTCTGTAAGATTTTTATCGTAGTTTTCATCATTTAAAAATGTTGATGAAGTAAGCAAATCTGCCTTCAGATAACCCAGTGTGGCAAAGTAAGTGTCACGCACATTATCCTTAAGCGTTACCTGACGGTAAAATTTCGGATTGTTAAATATGGACCATGTAGCTGCCTCCTCATCTGTAACCTTTTCAGGATTGTAAAGCACACCTGTAATTCCCCACATATAGCAAGCTGCATAGTTTTTCCAGCTTACGCCGTTTATTTTATTTTCCTCAAATACATTTTTTATATAAGGTGAAACACCATTAATATAATAATTGTAATCATTATCACTGTCAAAAAATGCCTCTGAAAAAGGCTCCACCTTATCCTCAGCCATAAGCTTCATTATCATATAGTCTGAGGGACATACCAGATCATATGTATCTCCAAGTGTAAGCTGATTATACAAATCTTCGTTTGTTCCAAAGCAGGAATATTCTATTTCCACTCTCTTTCCGTAGGTTTCATAATACCACTGCTCAAAGTCCTCATAAAGAGGATTTTCCCCTATAA
>CAMENQ010000245.1 GCA_945928585.1 uncultured Roseburia sp.
CTAATTTGAACTTGCGAGGATTTGCTATGTATACAAAAAGTCGTGAATATGCAAATTTCAATATAAAAATGTAGGTTTTTTGGAAAATAAGAATGTATAAAAAACGACATTCTTATTTTCTATTTTTTAGCTTTCATCTTTCATATATTGCATCTGATCTTTTAGCCTATATGACGGACCATTGATGTTTATAACAGAACAATGATGCAAGATGTAGCCGATTCCGAAGAAGAAAAAAGGAGCGGTTATATTAGTTAGTGGTGGTGATGGTCATCTGTAAAATGCGTATGATGTTGCATCAACATTATTAAGTAGGATTGAAATTAAGAAATTTATATGAAAATAGAAGGATATTAAATGAAAATATGTTTCAGGAGGTGCTTAAAAATGTGTTATCTGATTGCTAAAAAATTTGATAAACAGGGCTGCATTGCAGTAAAGACAAGACATGGAAAAGAATTAAGCAATATGGTTAATGAATTGAATAAAGAAATCTCAGGCAAGGGTGTACAATTAGTAACACTAAGCAGACCGTCGGCATATGGAGAGTATGAACTATATGAAATACTTGAATCTGTAGAGGATTTTAAGGATAGAGTAAAAAAACTGGCATAATTTTAATGAGGTAATGCCCACCTCATCATCCAAAACCCCATGGATAAAAAAGAGTTGGAATTACTGATAGAAAATTTTCCAGATGAGTATGTATTAAGAAGATACAAGACATATATAACGAAATCCCGTTCGGTGTAAACTAAGCGAAATTTTTGTGTTACGGAATAAATTATTGTGTTATAATATTCATATATTTTATAAGGAGGAGAACAAATGAAGAAAGCATATATGATAATTTTGTCTGTTATATTTACAGTTGGATTGACCGGATGTGGAAAAGAGAATAAGACGGAAATAACCGGGGAAAGAACAGAAAAATATACTGAATCAGTGCCAACAAAAGAATACACTGAATCGGTGTCAACAGAAGGATATGCTGAATCAGTGCCAACAGAAGAGTTGACTCAATCTTCAGAACGAGTATTTAGTGAAGACTGTATAGGTGTATTTACCATCTCAATAAATCCGGAAGTTGAGTTAGGGATAGATAAATCCGGTAATGTTTTGTCGGTTGTCTTCTGGAATGAAGATGCAGAAACTGCATATAAGGACTTAAGTTTGGAAGGAATGGCAGCAAGAGATGCCATGAGGCTTATTGTAGAAACTGCTAATGAAAAAGGTTATCTAAAAGATGATGGAGAAGTAACATTAACTTATGGTTCTACGGGTAATGCTTCAGTAGAAGAAGCACGTGGTATGATTGATTCTGCCAGAGATACTGTTATGGATAAATTAAATGAGTTGGGAAAAGAATCGATTGTTGCACTAGAGATGAAGAATTATGCACAAGATACTTCTGATATTTGTGATTTGTGTTTTGGGGTTGGCTCGATAGTATGTGAACAGTGTGGTGGATTAAGAAGTGGAAATGGAATGGTCAAATGTGATTTGTGCATGGGAACCGGCACATATGATGATGGACATATTCCTGAAGGTGGTGACGAACCGGCGGATGATGGATTATGTAGAACATGTCGTGGTACCGGAATAATGACTATTCAGGCTCAAACCTGTTATATATGCAATGGTACAGGATTGTGTATAAATTGTGGCGGTTCGGGTATTGATCCTGAACTCGATGATCAAGGGAATAGTGGCTCTTGTCATGCATGTGGAGGAAGTGGAGATTGTTTACAGGAAGTATGTGAAGGTGGAGTTATGGTAGAACGTCACGAAACATGTAGAGATTGTGGTGGCTCTGGTCAAGATACCGGAAATTTTTCAGGACCTGATGTAGGAGAAGATTCAGACAATGATCCATCGGGTGTTTGTAATAGATGCGGTGGTACCGGTTATATGGAATGTAATGGTTGTGGCGGCACATTGATTGAAACCTGCTATCGTTGTAATGGTACTGGAATAAATAAGAATTAACATAGGTTATGAATATTGAAAAATTAAAAGCTTATTGTGAGACAGCATTGGATTAGATAGTTGAAAATCTTACGAAAAGGAGTTAACTATGGAAATAATAGGGCTGATTAAAAACTTTTGTGATGAGAATAACGAAGAATATAGTGTTTATGAAAAATATTCATGTAAATATATGTCTGGTCAAACATGTTTAGGAATAGTGGTTAAAAATGGATATTCTTATATGGATTTACTTATTAAGCTTACACAGTATTTACAGGAATACGATTATGATGACACTGACTTCTGTTTAGAAGGTGTAGCTGTTGATGAATTGGGATTAGATACAATAGTGTATTTCCCAAGAATTGAATGCAATTAAATAAAGCCTGATAAAATATGAACGAGAGGTACTTATATGAAAAAATACATTAAAATACTTAGTATACTCATTGCAGTAATAATGCTTTTAATGACAGGCTGTTCGCAGGATAAAGATGAGATAACGTCCATATTAAAAGAGGGACAGTCGGACTTGGAATATGTCCGGTCAAAGGGAAAACTTATCGTCGGCATCACGGATTTTGCATCGATGGACTATCGTGAGGAAAAAAACTGGACAGGTTTTGATGCTGATTTGGCAGAGAAGGCAAATGAATTTCTTAAGAATTGCTATGATGATGGAAGCATAACTTCTTTAGCTGAGAAGTATGGAATTGAAAATGCCGTTTGCCATATATGCACAGAACCTGATTATGCAAATGCAGAAATAGACATAAGTGATACAGACGATATCATAAGTGATAATACAGGTGACGATTATATAACACCTGACATTCCACGCTTTGAGGCAGATAATAATGTAGAGGAAGGTATAGAGATAGACTCCACACTTGCAATTGCAATACGCCTTGAGCTTGGATATGATAATGATGTGAAACTTACATGTAGTGATTTGGAAAGCGTTACATATTTAGCTTCATTTGAAAACCCGGTTACATCGGTAAAGGGAATATCACTGCTTAAAAACCTTGAAGAGCTCCACTTGGGAAGAGGATATGTTACAGACATAAGTGAGCTTGCACAGCTTAAGAATATAAGATATATCGACATAACAGGATGCTATATTACAGAGATTCCTGATTTCTCAGACTGCAGGGAGCTTGAATCTCTGTATCTTGGCGGCAATTTAATAGAAGATATATCTCCGTTGGCAGCTATGCAGTCACTTAAATATGTAAATTTAGATAATAACAGGATAAAGAGAGTAGAATCCATAAAAAATGTTACGAGTTTGGAAATGCTTATGATAGAAAATAACTGTATTGTTGATTACAGTACGTTAAAAGAAAATCAGTCCATAATTGATGCCATAAATAATGGCTCTCAGGGCTCATATGAGGAAGCTGTTATGCTTGAAAATAAAGCTAAGGAAGTTGTTGATTCATTGCCGGACAATCTGACAGAGTTAGAAACTGAAATAGAACTTTACAAATATATAATGAACAATATGGTATATGATGAGTCAGAAAGACCTGCACATTCCTATGGATATTCATTCTTGATTGATGGCAGGGGAGTGTGCGGTGATTATGCGGAAGGAT
The DNA here is from genome assembly GCA_945928585.1 of uncultured Roseburia sp. GTDB lineage: Bacteria > Bacillota > Clostridia > Lachnospirales > Lachnospiraceae > CAG-303. The sequence continues at coordinate 3,573 of CAMENQ010000245.1, forward strand.
TTTGTCTTCTTGCAAATCATGCAGGACTTGAGGCATATGTATGTGCAAGTGATACCCATGCATGGAATATTGTAAAGATTGATGGAAAGTATTATCACTGCGATTCACTGTGGGATGATGATGCAGTGCAGTGGAATTACTTCAATAAAAGTACCTCGTATATTTATAACGTGCCGGAACATACGTATGATTTGCAAAGGTATCCGATTTGTGATGAATCTATGAGTGTATTAGAATATTGTGACAGCTTTGGTGAAGATTATCTGCTGTAACAGATTATATGTCGATTTAATCCTATTTAACGTTGATTTGTTCCAGATTGATTGATAGTTATTATAAAAAATGATATAAATACTGTTGTTTCAAAAAAGAAAAGAATCCGAG
>CAMENQ010000246.1 GCA_945928585.1 uncultured Roseburia sp.
CATAAACCCACATACCCCCGCAGGGCCGGCCTGTTGCAGGAAATATAAAATCATAGTAATGAAAACACACACATAGAACTTATAAATAGAAGAATTGTATAAAGAGGAAATCTATGCGTTTGTGTGATTTGAAATTGAAAGAGGTTATAAATGAGTGTACCTGCAGGAAGCTTGGATTTATTACGGATATTGAATTTGACCAGTGTACGGGACAGATATGTGCCGTAATTGTACCTGAAAACTGTAAAGGATTTAATTTTTTTGCAAAGGAGTCAGAATTTGTAATACCATTTAAATGCATAAGGCAGATTGGTTCGGATATAGTGTTGGTAGAAATAGATGAAAAGGCTTGTTTTAAGGGTTGACAAATGTTTTTTTTTATATAAAATTATGTATAAGTAATGTGTACAATATTATGAGGAGGTAAAAAAGGTGAAATGTCCTTTTTGCAATAAAGAAAATACGAGGGTTATAGATTCGAGACCGGCTGAGGATAATAATGCCATAAGAAGAAGGCGTGTATGTGATGCATGCGGCAAGAGATTTACTACATATGAAAAAGTAGAGACTATTCCTATTATTGTCATAAAGAAGGATAATAACAGGGAGACATATGATCGTTCAAAGATAGAGGCTGCCATTATCCGTTCATGTCATAAGCGCTCGGTTTCCATAAATCAGATAACTGAGATGATAGATGAAATAGAAACTGAAATATTTAACCTGGAGGAAAAAGAGATTCCAAGCTCAGTTATAGGTGAGATAGTTATGAATAAGCTTAAAAATTATGATTCTGTTGCATATGTCCGTTTTGCATCCGTATACAGGGAGTTTAAGGATGTAAACACTTTTATGGATGAGATAAAGAAACTGTTAGATAAGCAATAACGAGAGGTATTATATGTTTTTAAAGAGATTTTTTCCAAAAAAAGTTGCACGAAGTGTATACTCTATAAACTTTAAAAAATATTATAATAAACTGGGTTATAAGGGTATTTTGTTTGATATTGATAATACTCTTGTGCCTCATGGGGAAAAGGCGGATGAAAAGGCTGTTAATTTCTTTAAGAAGCTAAGAGATATAGGATTCAAGTTCTGCCTTATATCAAACAATAAAGAAGAAAGAGTAAAACCTTTTGCTGATGCAGTAGGAGCACCATATATATTTGATGCACATAAGCCTTCGGTAAATGCCTATAATACGGCTATGGAGCTTATGGGTACGGATATGGATGAGACTATATTTGTAGGAGATCAGGTATTTACGGATGTATTTGGAGGAAACAGGGCAAATATGTACACTATTCTTGTACGGCCTATTCATCCGAAGGAGGAAATTCAGATAGTACTGAAACGCTATCTTGAGAAGATAGTTATGTGGCGGTATGCCAGACAGGACAGAAAAAAGCTTAGAAAGGAAAAGAAACAGTACAATATGGCAAGGCTTCTGCGCATGAAAAATAAAAAAGAAAAAGTTTAAAAGATTTTATTCATTATATGAAAGGGGAAAGAAATGAAAGCAAAGTTTATGTTAGCTGTGTCAGTCATTGTTACTGCAGGTTTAGTAACAGGCTGTGGAATATTTGATAATGAGGAAGAAACAACTACCGTTGTAGCAGACGAGATAAAGGAAACAGGTACGTCTGATGAAAATTTAACGGATTCAACTTCGGAAGAGACGACTACTGTAGGTGGTGAGGAGGAGACCACCACAGGTGAGGCAGAGGAGACAACCACACTGGGTCAGTCAGAAGAAAACTCACATGAAAAAGCTACTTATGAAGGTGACATATATTCCATATCAAACGACAAGATTACCTGGGGTGTGGGAACACAGATAAATGCTGATAACAGACCTGTGGCACCTGTAAATCTTCAGGATACATATGGAAGTAAATATGACGTTGACTGGATAAAAGAGGATGAAAAGGTTATTTATCTTACTTTTGACGAGGGCTATGAAAACGGATATACTTCACAGATACTTGATACCTTAAAGGAAAAGAATGTAAAGGCTGTATTTTTTATAACCATGCCATATGCAAAAAGTGAGCAGGAACTTGTAAGACGTATGATAGACGAGGGTCACGTGGTAGGTTCACATAGCGTTACCCATCCGTCAGGAGGTATGATGTCATTATCTGTGGATGAACAGATAAATGAATATAAAGAACTTCATCAGTATGTCCTTGACACATATGGCTATGAAATGTGGCTGTTCAGACCACCTACGGGGGCATTTAGCGAGCAGACACTGGCAGTGTCAAACTATTGCGGATATCGTTCAGTTATGTGGAGCTTTGCGTACGCAGACTGGGATCCTGCCAATCAGATGGAGGTAGGAAAAGCTCTTGACAATGCGGTTACAAAACTTCATAACGGAGCTGTATATCTTTTACATGCAGTCTCCAAGACAAATACCGAAATGCTTGGTGATTTTATAGACCAGACAAGAGAGAAGGGCTTTGAATTTAAAAAATATGATTAAACGTCAGATAAAGCTTTGGAGAAAAATATGATAAAATATGATTATACATATACTATAAACGACAATATATCAGCGGGAGAAATATGTGAGACTGCCATCAGTAATAGTAATGATGGCAGTCTTGTTATGCTGATAATTGACGGAGCGGAAATAGAAATAAATAATCTTATCTTTGATGAAAATGTAACAATAGTTGTATCGGAAACAAGTGATAAAATTATATTTAAAGACTGTACTTTCAAATATCTGACCGGATTAATGGAAAACAATGGAAACAGAGTGATTTTTTACGGCTGTTGTTTTGAGGGAGAAGAAGTATTTCTTAGAAGCACAGGCTATGAGATTTTTTATAACTGTCTGTTCAAATGCTATGGGCATGAAACATCCATAATATCATCATTCAGAAGCGACAGTCGGATTAATAAGCTGAATTACACTGTAATAATTGACTCGGAAATGCATATGGAAAATCCAAAATCATATGTATTTATAAATGAGGGTGATGCATCTGTCACAGCTATAAATTTAAAAATAAATAAGGAAAACGGAAATGTTGTATGGACAAAGGATATGGTAAATGAAAATACATTTTCATATTATAATTGTCCGGGAATATCAGGCATAGATGAGTGCGGTTACGTAATTGAAGAGCAGCATTTAAAAATGTACAGTATTTCTAATCTTATTTCAGGAGAGGACGAATGGAAACCGGAGTCTTTAAATGTACCGGATAATAATATAGAAAAAGGCGTTTTCTTCATAGATATAAATAAAAACATTTCATTTACGGCAGGTGAAGAAGACACAGAAATAGTTTTAAGCTTTTTTCCGCAAAATGTAAAGCCTGTATATACATTGAAAATTTCCGGAAGACTTAAGATAGAGGAAAAGAAATGTGATGAAGGAAGAATTATCTTCGGAATTAGCGGTGAAAATGACAGTGAGGTATCAGAATACTGTTTTGTTTCATTTGAGACAAAGGAAGGTGTAAAAGCTGAATGTGTGGCAGAAGTAAAGCCGTCACTTATAGAGCCGCCTAAGTTTTTATCTACACCGGAGATAGTTATAAAAGATGGCAGGGCTGTTATAAACTACGAACTGGATTTGTGTTGCAGGGAGGATTTATCAGAGATTAGCTGGTACAGGGTAGATAATATTGACAGAACAAAGCTTATTGCTCTCAGGGAATTTGTCAGGTCAAATGAAAAGGACTGCAGAAAAATAGCTATAAGCAGAAATAAGCCTTGCAGGGAAATTTCGCTGACACCTTATGATATAGGCAGACATTTAAAAGTAAATATTAAGCCAAAACACATAAGAAGCAATACAGGTCCGGGTTTGAATGTAATGAGCCGTATTGTAATGCAGTCAGATGTAAAAAGTGATAATGTTGTTATTAACATCGAAAATCAGGTGCTGAATCCATATTATAAGGTGGAGTCAGGCTACGGAACTGT
>CAMENQ010000247.1 GCA_945928585.1 uncultured Roseburia sp.
TAATTATGTCATAAAATTCAAGACATATTTTAAAAAAATCCAAAAAAAATGATATACTGTTCAATTTCATGTTTTTATGATAGGATAGATTTAGTATCTGCAATTTAATTACAGAAAAAATCTAAGAAACAGGAGGACTACCCATGGCAATTAAATCAGATTTACATCTGCATTCAAATTTTTCAGGTGATAGTGACACCCCGATGGAAGAAATGGTTCAAAAGGCTATAAGTCTCGGTCTTACCCACATATGTTTCACAGAGCACTATGATCCTGATTATCTCTATACTGAAGAGGAACCTGGCAAATATGAGATAAATACTGATTCGTATCTGTATGACCTTTTAAAGTGCAAGGCAAAATACCAGGACCAGATAAAGGTATTATTTGGCATCGAATTGGGACTTCAGCCTCAGATCAAACGTGAGCTTGCCATATATAACAGATCTCATGATTTTGATTTTGTAATCGGCTCTACTCATATCTGTAACCGTAAGGACCCTTATTATCCTTCATTTTTCGAGGGAAGAAGCGAAGATGAAGCTCATCAGGAATATTTTGAAGCTGTACTTGAGAGTGTAAAAAAGCTGCCTTATTTTGACGTATATGGTCATCTTGACTATGTAGTCCGTTACGGCCCTACCAAAAACGACAAATACACTTATCAGAAACATGCAGACGTTTTTGACAAAATTCTTACTTCTTTATTGGAGCAGGAAAAAGGGATTGAGCTTAACACTGCCGGTTTCCGCTATGGTCTTAACCAGCCAAACCCTTGCATCGATATAATTAAGCGTTACAAAGAGCTTGGCGGTGAAATAATCACTATAGGTTCAGACGCCCACGAGCCTGCTCATGTTGGTGACTGCTTTGACAAAGCAGCTGATATTCTTACAGAATGTGGTTTTAAATATTACACGATTTTTGAAGGACGTTCACCGGAATTTGTCAGAATTTAATACATCAAAAAAGCACACTACATCCATGAAGAATGGATGTAATGTGCCTTTTTGATTTATTCATATTTTATACTCTTAACGGATAATAGTTCCTCCACCATAAACATAATCATTCTGGTAAAATACAACTGCCTGTCCCGGTGTGACAGCCCTGACCGGTTCATGAAAAGAGCATTTTACAGTTCCATCAGGCATCTTCTCTATAGTGCAGGGCGTTCCACTGTGGGAATATCTTATTTTTGCGACCACATCTACAGGCTCATGGATATCCTCTACTGCCATAAAATTAAGATTGTCACATATCAATGTGTCTGAAAACACATCTTCATTCTCTCCTATTACAACTTCATTAGTCTCCGGGCGAATCTCCGTAACAAATACGGGATGTCCCATTGAAAGGTTAAGTCCCTTACGCTGTCCGACTGTATAATGGATTATTCCCTTATGTTGTCCAAGTATTTTACCATCTTTTGTGACAAAATTACCGGCTTTTGGCACTCTGTCTCCTGCTTCTTTTTCAATTACTGCCGCATAATCATTGTCGGGCACAAAGCATATATCCTGACTGTCAGGCTTATTAGCCACAACAAGTCCGATTTCCTCTGCAATCTGTCTTATTTCTTCTTTCGTATAATCTCCCACCGGCATAAGTGTATGTGCAAGCTGTCTCTGGGTAAGATTATATAGTGCGTAAGTCTGATCCTTCTTTGCTGTTACAGAATTGCGTATTACATATCTTCCATTTTCAAGCTTTTCTATCCTTGCATAGTGTCCTGTTGCTATATAGTCTGCACCTAATGCCATGCTTTTTTCAAGAAGAGACTCCCATTTCACATATCTGTTACACATTATACACGGATTAGGCGTTCTTCCATGAAGATAATCCTCTATAAACGGGTCCATTACACACTGCCTGAATTCCTTTTTAAAATTCATTACATAATATGGTATATCAAGTTTCTGGGCTACTCTTCTTGCATCATCAACAGCACTAAGCCCACAGCAGCCTCCATTTTCTTCCATTACTGCCTGTTCCTCATCCTGCCATATCTGCATTGTGACACCCATGACATCATATCCCTGTTTTTTTAACAAATAGGCTGCAACTGAGGAATCCACTCCACCAGACATACCCACGACCACTTTCTTAGCCATCTGTCTATCCTCCAAAAACATCTGATTCATTATAATAGTCATATCATTTCATGATGTAAATAATATCATTCAGTAAAAATACTGTCAACAAACCCAGACAGTAACACACATATTCCTAATTTTTTCTCATAAAATGTAAGAACAGCATTTTAAGGAATCAATATAATGTCAACCGCACGAAGTTTTTCAGTTAAATATCTTAAAAATCCAATCATAACCGGCACTGTTATTCTCACTATTGCCGGTTTTTTGACAAAATTTATAGGTTTCTTTTTCAGAATATTTCTATCACGCATATTCCAAAATGAAGAACTTGGAATAGTAGGACTGATTTCGCCTGTATCGGTACTGATACACTCTGTCTGTGCTGCTGGTATGCAAAACTCAATTACAAAATATGTCGCTGCTTCTAAAGGCCATAATAGCCGCATTGCATACAGTTATCTTTTTACCGGAAGTATTTTCTCCTGTTGTCTTTCTTTTTTAATGACTTTTTTAATCTGGAATTTTGCCCCACTTATTACAGAGTACTTCTTTCATGATAATCGATGTATACCGATGCTTAAAATTGTGGCACTGTCATTTCCTCCTGCTTCACTACATTCATGTATAAACGGTTTTTTCTATGCACGTAAAAAGACTTCAATTCCCTCTGTGTCTATGATAATCGAACAGTGTATACGTGTACTTACTGTTTTTGTACTGTATGGCATATCATTAAACAATGGTGGCAAGCTTCCTATTTATGTATTCTGTATAGGACTATTAACGGGTGAATGTTCTGCAGCGATTTTTTCAAGTATTATGCTTTTTATAAAGTCAAGACAAGCACAATCCTTATCAAATTCCAGTTCAGTCATAAATCTCTTATCACTTAAAAGGTTGTCAGAATTATTTCACCTTGCCATTCCTTTGAGCCTTAACAGAGTCTGTGTAAGTCTTCTCTCGACCATTGAGACCGTTGCACTTCCAGGTAAACTTGTGGAATACGGCCTCTCCACATCTGATGCGCTTTCCATATATGGCGTATTTTCCGGAATGGCATTTCCTGTAATAATGTTTCCCTGTGCTATTACAGGTTCTGCCGCATCACTGCTGCTTCCAGCCATATCAGAAGCCGAATCGCATAATAATTATAAACAGATCAGAAAAATCACAATACTCACTATCATTTTTTGTTTTATTTTGGGTGTTGCTTCCATGCTTTTTCTTCTTTCATTTGAAGATATTATTGGTAAATTTCTTTTTTCCAGCAATGAAGCTGCTTCACAGATGCGCGCTTTATCTTTTACATGCCCGTTCCTGTACCTTTCCGGCATGCTTTCCAGTATTCTTAACGGGCTCGGTAAAGCAGGAGTAACCTTCTTATTTCATCTTTTTTCAGATTTTATAAGATTGTTATTTATTTTCTTTGTAGTTCCAAAAATTGGTTTTACCGCTTATATATTCGCAATACTGTGCAGCCAGATATGTACCGATTTTTTAATTATTCTTGCCTTGAGACATTATATCGTTTATAATTAGTTTGCTAATTTTTCGCAGTTTTCTATTAGGATTCGAAAAAATACAACAGAAAGGAACAGTCCATGAGTTTTGAATTTGTAAAGAAACTTCCAACGCCTGATGAAATAAGAAATGATTTTCCCATGAAACCCGAATTTCAGAAAATCAAATCAGAGCGTGATGAAGAAATCAAAAAAGTATTTACCGGAGAATCTGATAAATTTATAGTAATTGTGGGACCATGCTCTGCTGACAGTGAGGATGCTGTATGTGAATATGTCACAAGACTTGCAAAGGTTAATGAAAAGTCAAAGACAAATT
>CAMENQ010000248.1 GCA_945928585.1 uncultured Roseburia sp.
CTGAAATAATCTTTTCTTCTGCCTCTTCTTCCGTAAGACCAAGCGTCTTAAGTTTTATTATCTGCTCCCCTGCTATTTTCCCGATAGCTGCCTCATGAACAAGTTCAGCGTCAAGATTTGCCGCCTCAAGTGCCGGTAACGCCTTTACCTTTCCGTTTCCCACAAGAATGGCATCACACTCGGAATGTCCTGTGCACTTTTCATTTCCTACTATAACAGATTTAAACTCCTGATATGAATTACCCTTTGCCACAGAACGTGATACTAAGTCAACCGCAGAATTTTCACCGTTCATTTCCACGTAAAAATCTGTCTCTGCCTTATCCTCTCCGTCTGTCATAATACGTTCACAAACTAAAAGCTTTGCTCCCTTTTCAAGCTTTGCCGTGGTTTTACGCACCGTACTGTCCACTCCTCCAAGCTGTACGGTATCCATCTCCAGACATGCATTTTCTTTAAGAAATGCATCTGTCACAGGGTCTATCCTTCTGAATGCCTGTAAACGTCTTCCTGTTCCAAGGTGCTTTTCCTGATACAGCACATGAGAATCCTTTTCAAGGAAAAACCTGTGAATACCGTTATGTTTTGCCTCTCCTTCATTATCAGTGTGTATACCACAGCCTGCTATTATAATAACATCTGCACCTTCTCCCACAAAGAAATCATTGTATACAAGGTCACTAACATTACTTCTTGTAACGCAGGCAGGTATATAAACCCTTTCACCTTTCGTAGCCGGTGCTATGTGTACCTCAATACCTGACTTATCCTCTTTGCTTATTATCTTTATATTTTCACTGTTCTGTCTTCCTACGCACTGACCGTCCTCTCTTATGTTAAAAGCTCCCTTAAATTCTCCTTTATAGTCTGATACTTCCTTTAAAAGCTCCTTTGTCACTTCATTCATAGTTACTTCTACACTCATATACTGACCTGATTTATCCTTTCCTGATGTTTATCATTTTTGCCTGTTTATTTTATTTAGACAACAGCTCTATTCGCACTTATCAAGAGGACACATATTTGACATCTCATCCTTTAAAAGAGATGGCAATATATCATCCTTTGCGCCGCCTGCCCTGACCTTTCCCTTTGCTACCACTATAATCTCATCTGCTATCTCCAGTATTCTTTCCTGATGTGAGATTATAAGAAGAGTACCTTTTTTCTCTTTCTGTATTTCCTTAAAGGTTTCAACAAGCTTTGAAAAACTCCACAAATCAATTCCTGCCTCCGGCTCATCAAACACTGAAAGCTTTGCGTTTCTGGCAAGCACTGTAGCTATCTCTATTCTCTTCATTTCTCCGCCTGACAGTCCGGCATTTAATTCCCTGTCAATATAATCATTTGCACACAGTCCGACCTTTCCTAAAAGACCGCACACTTCACTTTCGTTAAGTTCTTTTTCTGCTGCCAGCTCCAATATGTCTCTCACCGACAATCCCTTAAATCTGACAGGCTGCTGAAAAGCATACGCTATTCCGGCCTTTGCTCTGTCTGTAATATCCATATCAGTAATGTCCTGTCCGTCAAAATATATTTTTCCTGATACAGGTTTTATAAGTCCTGCTATAAGTTTGGCTGTTGTTGTTTTTCCTCCGCCGTTTGGACCTGTTATAACTATAAGCTTTCCTTCTTCAATATTTAATGAAATGTCCTGTATAATATTTTCACCGTCCGGGGTATCCCATGCGATATGTTCTAATTCGAGCATTTCTCTTTTCCTCCATTCGTTAATTGTTTATCATTATAACACTTATTATTTTTAACGCAAGATGTTGGAAGTATTCTGTAAAAAAAAGTGTAAGGATTCAGCCCTATCCGTCAGTGCAGTGTTGCTGCCTCGTTTTCCTGTTATAACTCTCTCCCCATTTCTACTACTGCCTTAAATAAATCCCCATCTACAACTATATTCAAACTTCCCCCCTGTATCTTCATAAGGCTTCCTGCTATAGATAATCCAAGTCCGCTTCCTTCCGTATTTCTTGAACTGTCTCCCCTTACAAATCTTTCCATAAGCTCATCACCTGATACATTCAGTTCATTTTTTGATATGTTCTTAAGCGTAACTGTTATTTTATTTACACTTTCCTCCACATCTATATACACTCTGGAATTTTCCATGGCATACTTATATACATTTTGAATAAGATTATCAAAAACTCTCCACAAAAGCCTTCCGTCAGCCCTTGCCACAGCATTGTCACTTCCGTTTTTTACTACAGGTTTAATACTTCTGCTTTCAAGCTTTTCAACTGACTCTCCAAGAATCTGTTCCAGCATTACATTTACATTTACCGGTTCAAAATTTACCGGCATATTTCCTGTGGAAGCCTTTGATGCATCTATTAAATCCTGCACAAGCTTTTTAAGCTTTTCAGACTGTCTTTTTAAAACTTCTATATATTCCTTTGCGGTTTCATTTTCTATATTTTCCTTATCCAGCAAATCCACATAGCTTATTATTGATGTAATAGGTGTCTTTATGTCATGGGACACATTTGTTATAAGCTCTGTCTTCATTCTCTCGCTTTTAAGCCGTTGTTCCACCGCTGCCTGAATACCGTCATTTATATTATTTAAAGTTTCTCCATGCTGTCTAAATTCCGAAAGCATATGACTTGTATTTATCTTGTAATCAGGATTTCCCTTTGCTATTTCTATTGCACCTTTTTTAAGCTTATTCATATTTATCAATGATATAACAATTACTGCTGCCACCACAATATCCGTCAACCATATAGATGCCCATGAAATTTCTCCTATATGATATGAAAATCGTCCTATAAAAAACATTTCCAATAAAACAACTGCAAGATAAATAATCAATACCTTTCCATAAATGTGAATGTTGTTCCACATATACGAACCGCTTTTCTTTCCAATTTTAAACATTTTTCTTAAGACTTTATAAATGATGGTATTTTTCAAAATTGTATGTGTCTTTATTCGTACAGCCACAGTGCTAAGTAATACAGGATATAGAACTGATATGACCGCGGCTGACAGAATACCTCCTATTACTCCCATCAGTAATATTCTGTCAAAGGCTTCATCTATCATCCAAACAAGCAGTACAGTCAATGCAGCAGTAAACAATATCCATACTTCCAAAGGAATTTTATCTGCCCTGCCTATTACCACTTCCTCTTGTTCCGGTTTTCTTCCTGCTGTTATACATAAAATCACACTTGATATAATGAAGATTAAACCGGCTGAAATAAGCAGTGGAATTGTCCATTTTTCTATTATATCTCCATATCTGATAAATGGAGAATAATAAAACCTGTCATAAGCCGTCAGATCTGATTTTACATATTCAGTGTATTCCAGTTCTATTTCCGTTCTTAGGGCATAATTAATTACTATACACTCATTTTCAATATCGTAATAAGAATATTGAACTTCTAAAATTGCATTCTCATCAGAATATGATTTTTCTAACATTTTTTTATGCTCTGCAAAACCGCTGTCAGCATCTAAATCAACAACATAATCATATGACCATGTAAAGCCGCCTCTTACAGTCAGACAATTATCTGAAAATAAATCAATATACATATTTTGAAGTAATTCTTCCTTAGTATTATATATTATTTCTTCTTTGTCCCCGTCTATATCTGCATAAACATCTGTTATTTCTTCATATCCGTCTTCCGTAATAACCTCATATACTGTTGTTTCTTTGTTTATATCGTTATTTTGACTTTCATTTTCTTTGCTTTTTGCATTATTTATTATAGTCCCATCTTCTGTCAGTATATATTCATTTCCGGACTTTTTATTATAAAATTCAATATAGCCTTCTAACATTTTATCCAGCCTGTATGGATAAGTATCCTCCACATTATCAATATAAT
>CAMENQ010000249.1 GCA_945928585.1 uncultured Roseburia sp.
TTTCTGCACCTTTAGCTGCTTCTGACTGTTTTACCTGATTTTCCTTTATTCTGTTGGTTTCAAAATATTCAGGCGTCTTTTTTGTTTCCCTTTCCTTTAATTCCTGCTTCAACTCTGCTTTTTTCTCTTTTTCAGTCTCAAAGGCTGCTTCCTGAATAAGTTCCCTTTCCTTAAGTGCATCTGCTATTGTGTTTATTACAACAGGATATATTTCCTCTGCATTTCTGAAACGAAGCTCCATTTTTGCCGGATGGACATTTACATCAAGAAGCTCCTGATTTATTGAAAAGCATATGGCGGTAAAAGGATATTTATGCTGCATCATAAAACTGCGGTAGCCTTCCTCTATTGCTTTATTAATGATACTGCTTTTAATATATCTTCCGTTTATAAAATAATTCTCATATATTCTGTTTCCACGGCTTATGACAGGCTTACCGATAAAGCCTTTTATGGTTAAATTATCAGTTTTTACGTTAAGCTCCAAAAGGTTAAGTGCAATATCCTTGCCGTAAATAGTATATATAACATCTTTAAGCTTTCCGTTTCCGCTTGTGTGAAGCATATGTTTTCCATTATTTATAAACCGTATGCTTATTTCAGGGTGTGCCATTGCCATACGACAAACAATGTCATTAATGTAGCCTGCCTCTGTTGCTGCAGTTTTTAAGAATTTTCTTCTTGCAGGAGTATTGAAAAATAAATTTCTTACTATAAATGTGGTTCCGTCAGGAACACCTATATCTTCTATATTTCCCTCCCTGCCGCCTGATATCTCATATCTTGTGCCAAGAAAATCTTCCTTCCGCTTTGTTACAAGCTCAACCATCGCCACTGCACCTATGCTTGCCAATGCCTCACCCCTAAAACCTAAAGAGCTTACGGTAAGTAAGTCAAGTGCTGAGGTTATCTTACTTGTGGCATGGCGGAGGAAGGCGGTCTTTACCTCATCCTTAGGAATCCCCATACCGTTGTCTGTAATACGGATAAAGGATACACCGCCCTCCTTTATTTCCACAGTAATAGCTGTAGCCTTTGCATCTATGGCATTTTCCATAAGCTCCTTTACCACTGATGAAGGTCGTTCTATCACCTCGCCTGCAGCTATCTGGTTTATTGTTTCATCATCTAATACATGTATTTTTCCCATTTTTGTACCTATACATAACTTTCCGCTGAATTTTCAGATAATCATCTTTGTTTAATTTTTATGAATGTATTCTTTCCTCTGCTTCATCCAAGCTTTCATATCCATACAGCTTTACAGTATTCTTAATAGTTTCCTCTGCTATATTTTTTCCCTCGGACTGAATTTTGACAACGAATCTTCCATATAATTCAAGCATTTTATCGGAATACGTTGATATTTCACCTTTAAGGTATGTCTGTGATGAGGTGTTAAACATATTATCATCATCTGATGACACGCTTCTTGCATTATTTGCAAGCTTAGGATACTTTAATGCAAAGTCTGCCATCATATTTGTCTGAATTTCTACAATAGCATCTATTATTCGTTCTTTTTCTACACTTATATCAGGAAATCTGTCCTTTATCTCAGCATATTCCTCAGGTGCAGTAGATTTCATCATTCTGCCGTATTTTTCTTCTATCATATTTCTGCCAAGCCTTAAGCTTAATTTAAACTCATAGAGATATTGTACAAGCATATCTTTTGTCCAAAGCATATACTGGCTTTTTCTCATTATATTAAAGGTGTTAAAATCATCCTGACATTCGGCCCTTCCGCCTTTATTTTTCACCTTGTCAAAGGCTTCAAACTCTGTTTTTACTATATCCTCAATAAGCATTTCTTCTGTCATTTTATAGTATCCGGATTTTGTAAGAAGCTCTTCAACATGATTTTGTAAAAATGTCTCCTCATCACTTATATAATTATCCGCATAAAGTCTTTTTGTCAAAATTGTGGCAATTTCTTCAAAAATTGACACATTTGCAGGATTAATTGCATTTTCACATATTTTTCTAAGTAAGGCAGGAACTGCTTCAAACCCACCGGAAAAATCTGTACCTTTATAAAGCCACTTATCATGACAGCAATATTTACCATTAATTAGATTTATAAGCTTAAGTGTTTCCTTAACTCCTTTTGCCTGCTCCATGGCAGCTGCTATTGTGTCCCCTCTGTCATACATACGTTTAAAATTATACTGCCCTGTCTGTGAAAACAAGGCACATGACTCCGCAAGCTTTAGATATCGTACCTCCACAGGATAATATTCTTTCAGAAGGTTTCTTATATTTGTGAAAATCCCCAAATCATCCTTAAAAACCTGTCCGTTTACGGCTGCAGCCAGTCGTTCCTCATCTGCATTCAGCCAGTTAATTTGTTTACATAAATTATTTATGTCGCCTTCATCATAAAAGATTTCAGGAATAGTATCTTGTCCCAAAAGTTTAGTATAAAACTCTTTTATTGTCCTTACCCCCAGACGTCCTCCTCCCTGAGGTGTATTAACACGCTTATACCCCATATATTCCTTTGGTAGTTCTTTATATGCTTTTTTTAAATCATCGCCTATTTTTTCATAATCTTCATCAGTAAGCCACATACAAAAGCCAGGTCCCCAGTCGTGGTCTCTTGAGTACTCATCATCAAATCCAAAGCAGTCCGAGCCTTCACCTGCCAGTCCTACGGCTATTCTTCCTTCATACTCTGGGAATTTATCTCTTATCATAGGTATGCCAAATTCTTCATAAAACCTTCGGCATAAATCCAACCCCTTAATATCCGGAATCTTTTTACTGCACTTTTCCTGTGCTGCCCTGTAGTTTTCCATTATTCTGTTATACTGCTCTGTCTCTCCTCCAAGAACCACCTTAATAAGCGAAGCTGCCCTTATAAAAAAATCTGCAGCCTCATTATACCTTTCCTGCATATATAAAAGTGTCCCATATGAAGCCAATGCTCCACAGTAATGCACATCTTTAATATTATTTTTCTCCAGTATATCAAGAGATTCTTTTAAAAGTTCTTCTGCCTTGTCAGACTCATTTAACTGTATGAGTGCAGATGCAAGATTTGTTCTTGTGACTGCCTGTTCCAGCTCACTGTCCGGCTGCTTATCTATGATACTGAGAGATTTATAAAGGGCATCCTTTGAATTACAAAAATCCCCCATTTCCTGATATAAAAGACTGAGATTATTGTAAAAAGCTGCATACTGTCCGTCATCCTCACTGAAATTCGCCTTATAAATCGCCTCTGCTTTTTTGTACATATCAAGTGATTTTTCATATTCTCCACCTGCCCTGTACGCATTACCGGCATTTACAAGGGATATGCCATAATGCACGCTGTCTTTTAATCCCATTCTATCCAAAAGCTCAAGCGATGCATCTATACACTCATAAGATTTTTCAAACTGACTGGTTTCCCTGAAAAATCCCATCATTTCATTTAGAAGAGATACCGCTATATCGTATCTTTCATTTTCAAGTGCATTCTTCAATTCTTCCCTTAAGAACGGTTCAACATCCTCTATTCTGTTTTCCGCAAACATATCGTCAAGCTTGCTTAATATATTTTCCAAATTCAATTTTATGCCTCCATTGTAATGTATATATGTGTACTTATTTTTTCTGAACATAATTATATATTATTCGGACATTCATTTCAATATAAAAGTAATGTGTTTCTTAGCAACTGTTATGTTCTGTCACATACCACTGCTTCAAAATCGCCTTCTGTAGTTCCGGGACGTGAGCCGGCGGGTTACATATCCTGTGTGTAAGCTTCGAAGGCAATAAGAAATTTTATTAATATGTATCGGCTATCTTCTAAGCGGCGGGCGTAACTCGGAAACGGCTGAAGTCTCAGCCGCTTCCTCAG
>CAMENQ010000250.1 GCA_945928585.1 uncultured Roseburia sp.
CCTGTCATCATTGCCGCTGACACCAGAATAATATATATTATATTTTCTCTGTTAAATGTGCCAAACACAAGTGCTGCCACTATAAATACAAGTATAAAAATAAATCCTGCCCCTCTTGGCTTTCCTGCCGAAAGCTTACCGTCATGAGCATACTGCCTTCCCATATCCTTAGGAAGATACCTGCTAAACCGGCTCATACTAAAGCACGTAAGAAAAAATGCCGTAAGTATTCCTATAAATGCCACCAGTTGCCCGTTATCCACAATATAATTAATCATTTGTTACCTCCAATTTTATTTTACTCTGGCTATATTAACATCATCAGTAAGTGTGCCTGCATTGTACAGCAAAAGCACATCCGTCACGCCATACATTTCCATAAAAGTATCCGGCTTCATATTAAAATACCTTAAATCAATTACATATATCCTGTCATACATACCTGTAACCATAGGCACAAAACAGTTTGCATAGGAATCTTTTATGACAAGAAGGATTTTCTCACTTTTATCCTGATTATAATTTTCCGGAGGCTGTGTATCAGTAATAGTATCATGAGCTTCATCCGTAATCTCCACTATGCCCTGATTTCCTCCAAAAAACACGCTATACTTGTCCTTTCCGTTAAGATACGTGTTATCAAAAAGTGTATCCTTTGTTTCCTGCATATTGTAAACTGCCTTCACATTATAATCCTTTAAATCATAAATTTCAATGGTATCTGCCTTATGGTTTATATTTATTTTTGAATGAATAGTGCCTAAAAAATCATCTGCTGCCATTTCAATATTAAATGCTTCCCTGTCATATGGCGTAAGGTTCTTCTGTCTGCACCATTCTTCATATGCAAGATATGCCCCATAGGTAGTCCAGTGATGGTCTGTCCTGTAATAAATATATTCGTCACTATGCTCCTTTAGCACCTTCGACACATCAACAAACACATTTTCACTTAACCCATTTTTTATTATGTTTATATATTCCATCTGATTGTAGCACTGTGCAAATAAAGGAAGCTTATCTGTCATTACAGTCTGTGCCGTAGGCACTATCATAACAGACGTATGCTCTGCTCCAAGCGTTTCTGCCCACCTGTTTCCTGCTGAAATAATGGCTTCGGAATTTTTTTTGGCACGTTCCGTTTCATATTCCTCTTTTTTATGATTTTCTATAAGATAATCATCACTGCAAAATAAAACTCCGTTAAGTTCACTTTTCCCCATCGTCAGCTCTGCGTAGTTCTTTAATGAGACAAACCGGTTTCTAAGGGGAAACTGATCCTGTATATATGTCTCATAATCTTTCGTATATTTTCCCGACAGAAAGCTGTCTATATTAAATTCAGGTTTATCCGCCAGAGTTCTGTTTTCCGTCTCGGAATAGGCATCGTCACTTTTAACAAGTGTATATCCGAAAAATCCGAACAAAAATAATAAAAACAAAACTATTGTTATGATTTTTCCTATGGTGTCTCTCATAGGCTTACTTCCTTTCACAAAATCTTTTCTAAAATCTGAAATACAAAAACGGGTTATATGAGGCATCAACCAGATACGCCGTAGATAACGTTAGTATACAGATGTTATAAGCATTTTCCATTACAAACCTTATAAAGCCTGCCTTTGTATTTCCCATCTTATCCCAAAGGCGGTTAACAAGCAACTTTGGAACAGGTGTAGCTGCCAGAATAAGTACTATAAACAATATACCGTATTCCTTCAGTGTATATAAAACAGTCATATCCCCAAAGCCTGCTCCGTTTAATCCAAACATTGCCATAAAATATTGTCCCATTGTCTGCATGTTGTCAAATTCAAATATTACCCAGCCGATTAAAATAAGCACAATGGAATATATATGTCCCACAAAAGAAGGAAGCTTCTCCAGTTGTTTTAAAATACCTGCCTTTTTTTCTAAAATAAGAATAATTCCAAAATATATGCCCCACAGTATAAAGTTATACGCTGCTCCGTGCCAGAAACCTGTAAGGAACCATACTATCATTATATTTCTTATGTGCTTTAAACTGCTTACACGGTTTCCGCCAAGAGGTATATAAACATATTCCCTGAACCATGTGCCAAGAGATATATGCCACCTGCGCCAAAACTCCGTAATACTTTTTGATATATAAGGATAATTGAAATTCACAGGAAATTTAAAACCAAACATTCTTCCAAGACCTATAGCCATATCAGAATATCCGGAAAAGTCAAAGTATATCTGAAATGCAAAGGCTATAATCCCAATCCACGCCATACATACATTAAGCTGACTGTATTCCATTGCCTTTATATTCTTCCATAGCAGACCTATATTATTTGCAAGAAGTACTTTTTTGCCAAGACCGCATATAAAATATCTTATACCAATAAAGAAATCATCTATGTTTTCTCTCCTGTTTGTAAGTTCATATGCTATGTCCTTATATCTGACTATAGGGCCTGCAATAAGCTGTGGAAATAATGCCACATATGTTCCAAAGCTTATAATGTTGTTCTGCGGCTTTTCGTTATTCATATAAATATCAAGACTATATGACATAGTCTGGAATGTATAGAATGATATACCTATAGGAAGTGCAATATTAAGAAGCTGTATATCAACACCAAAGATGTTACTTACTGAACCGATAAAAAAATCCGCATACTTGAAAAAGCCAAGAAGGCCAAGGTTTATTACGACAGATGAAATCACTGCCGCCTTAGCCTTTCCCGGCTGATTTGATGTTTTAAACTTGTATACAAGCTTTCCATGAACAAAATCTACTACTGTTGAAAACAGCATAAGAAGTACATAGATGGGTTCGCCCCAGCTGTAAAAGATAAGGCTTGCCGCAAACAGTACAAAATTTCTTAAAAACTTTGGTACTGCAAAATAAATTATAATAACTATAGGTAAAAACTTAAATAAAAACAGGAGGCTTGAAAAAATCATGGTATACTCCTATTTACTTAAAAAAGCTGTCTATAGTATCAACTGCAAGCTTTGTTTTTTCCTTTGCAAGTGCCAGTATGGCATCATCCCCCTGCTCCTGTGTCTCCATATCTATTACACCCAAGCTGACAAAGAAAACATAATCTCCGTGTCTTACTACCTGAGATGCCTGTATCTTTACAGCATTTACCGGATACATCATAGAATCATTTATAAGATAATCTCTATATGAATTAAGCCTCTCTTCAACTACATCTGCTTTTCCTGATTTTGCCTTAACAGCAATAAATGTGTCTATATGGAAGCTTACAAGCGACCCCTCTGCCACTATTTCCTCATAGTCATCTGCCGTCAGTCCAAGTGTGTCTGTAATAAAAGCATCATCATATTCCATATTTGGAATATAATCCTCTCCAAATGCTTCTTTCACAGCGTCACGTATATCCGTAAGTTTTACATTTACCTGCTGTTCTTTATCCGTACTGCTTTCTGTATTTTTATTATTATCATTGTTATTGTCATTATTACTTTTACTGCAGGCTGCAAATGAAAGTGCCATTGTCACAATAAGTCCTGCTGCCAAAATCTTTTTAAGCTTCATTTTTCCTTTTCCTTTTCCTTCCCTTAATTTTTAACATTATACATTCTAATATGTTTCTTCCAAACTTGCAATAACAAATTCGACAAATCCCATATATCCGGGAGCAATTTCATACTTGTCAAAAACTATTACTGCCTGTTCTTTATCATTTACATAAAATTTCGTGTCATCAGATATGGTTTTAAACTTCATATCTATAAAGTTATCATCCTCACCATAGCCGAAAAACATTGCATTATCATCTGATACTATTCTTTCTTCTATC
>CAMENQ010000251.1 GCA_945928585.1 uncultured Roseburia sp.
AATATATATAATATATTAATAAAATATATCCCCATAAACTTATCTGTTTTTCTATGAGCATATATTTTCTTAATTATAAGTGATATATTATACATTATAAACCATAGGAGAAAACTCATAATAATCACAAGCATAATTTTCTCGGCATAACCTGTATTGATATCTTTAAGCAGGATAAATGAAAATGCCACATCTGCAAAATATATCAAAATCCATATTATATATGTATACTTCTTTTCTTTTTTCATAGACTACCCGTTTTCCAATTTACTCAAACATATTTATTATTGCTTTTTTTGTATTGCTTTTATATCTCCTGCTGACTGCAATTTCCGTTCCGTCAGTCAGAACAAACTTGGTAGCTTCAAATTTTTTCATCTTTTTCATGTTTACCAGATAGCTTTTATGACACCTTACAAAATTACTTCCAAGCATTTCTTCCATATGGTCCAGACTTTCCCTTGCACATATACAATCGTCATTAGTATGTATATTTACATGTTCCCCTTCTATCTCTGCATAAATTATATCATCGCTCATAATTCTGTATATTTCTTTTCCCGACCTTACTATAATAAACTGTTTTCTTTGTTTTTCAATCTCATCAACCAGCTTTTCTAAAACCATAACTAATCTGTCATCAGTCACAGGCTTATATATACAATAAACGGGATTTACTTTAAATATACTTTCAGCATATTTCAGATACCCTGTGCAGAAGACTATCTTTATATCACTAAATTCTTTCTGTATTTTTTCTGCAACACATATTCCATTGCTGCCGCTTAAATCATTCAGCTCAATGTCTAAAAATATTGCATCAACAAAATCGTTTCTCTTCTCAAGGTAATCATATAACGAAAATATATTGCTAAATCCAAGTACTGTTACAGCTTCATCAGCAATTATATTTTTAAGATTGTATTCTATCTTCTGCTTTAAATCTTCAAGCACATTTTCTTCATCTTCGCATATCAGTATTTTCATTTGGACTCACCTCTGCACTGTTTTTTTCAATAAATGGCATTATAACATATTATTATAAGTTGTAAAAAATATATTTTCCAAAACTTCTTAAATCTGATTTTTAAAAGAGCCAACTTAATAAACTGCTTCAATATATCATATTGAACAGATTTTTAAGCTGACCCCCTTTATTATTACTCTTTAGTTGTAATTCCTTTTAAGTTTTTCTCAACTAATGTTCTTTTCATCATCACCTGATGCTGACAGCCTGTACACTTAAGTCTGAAATCTGCACCTACCCTAAGTATCTCCCATGTGTTGCTGCCACACGGATGCTGCTTTTTCATATGTATAATATCACCAATATGAAACTCTGTCATAATCAAGCCCTAATCCTGTGTAACACAAAGATAGATGCCTATTTTCTCTACACCGTTATCAATAAGCGGTATCTTAAGAGCAGGTATGTCTATCTGCAGTTTTAAATTTTTACCACATAATGATATAGGAGGTGTAATGTCCATAGCTATGCCCTGTGATGCAAATAACGTAGCTGTGTTTCCCATAATCATATTACTAAGTTCTCCAAGAGCTGAGCTTGCCATCTCGTCCAATTCATTAACCGGCATACCCATCATCATCTTACTAGCCATTTCCTTTGCGTCAGCCTCAGTCATACAAAGTAACACCTGTCCTTTTAAAACTCCGGTAACACCAACCTGTAATATAAATGTATTCTCAGGAAACTCCATAGACGAAAGCTCCGGCTTTCCTATAGCAAGCTTCGTCTGAGTAGTCATTTCTATAACACTTACACTTGATTGAAGGAATGGATTAATATGTTTTACATCCAATGCTTTCTTCATAAAATAAATACCCCGCTTTTCAAAATAATTTTAGCGTTAAACTTATATATCATTATACCATAAAAATTTAATTAGTAAATAAAAATTCGATATAAATTGACAAATTATATTTTATAATAATATTTTCCGATAATACTACGATACATTTTTCAATATCAATAATATTATTTTCCATTTCTTTTTATATACTATATCTCTTTATGTCGTAACTTTTTTATATGCTACATCTTTTTCATGCCATAACTTTTTGTATGTTACATCTTTTTCATGCCATAACTTTTTTACATATTATAACTTTACGGATTTAACACAATTATTCATAAGCATCGCTATAGTCATAGGGCCTACACCTCCCGGCACAGGTGTTATGGCACTTGTATGTGGTGCAACCTTATCAAAATCCACATCTCCGCAAAGTTTATTATCTTCATTTCTATGGATGCCTACGTCTATTACTACAGCTCCTTCTTTTATAAAGGTTTCGTCTACATATTTCGGTTTTCCTATGGCTACAACTAAAATATCTGCCTGCTTTGTAATGCTCTTTATATCCTTTGTTTTTGAATGACAAACGGTAACTGTTCCGTTTTCTCTGAGTAAGAGTAATGACATAGGCTTTCCTACTATATTACTTCTTCCAAGCACTACACAGTTTTTCCCTTCAATGCTGACTCCTGAACGCTTTAGTAATTCTATAATGCCAAGAGGTGTACATGATACATAACCGTCTCCGCCTACACATAAAGCTCCAACATTCTGCATATGAAAACCGTCCACATCCTTTTTCGGTGATATGGTCTGTATCACTTTATTTTCATCTATGTGCTTTGGCAGCGGAAGCTGAACAAGTATACCATTAACCTTATCATCATTATTCAGTTTATTTATAAGTTGCAAAAGCTCATCCTCCGTAGTTGTCTCCGGCAGCTCATATGATAATGATTCTATCCCTATATATGCACATGCTTTTTTCTTATTTCCCACATATACACTCGATGCAGCATCATTGCCCACCTGTATGACTGCAAGTGCAACATTTTTCCCTTCTACCTTAAGCTCAGCCACTTTTGCTTTGAGCTCATCTTTTATCTCTGCTGATATTTTTTTTCCGTCTATTATCTGATACATTTTATACCTCATTTCTTTTTTATAATGTTAATAATATATTGTTCATTATATTATAATTTTATAGGTACTACAAGATAATTTTACTTACATAATTACTAAATAGTAACAATTCAGCCCTGCCGATGCCTACACATCAAGTCAGTTTCTATGGTGTAGGACACAACTGAGCGGTTGTATATTACGTGCTCAAGCATTGAGGAGGCAATTAGAAATTTATTGATGTGCTGCAGCTATCTTCTTAGCAGAGGCCGTCTGTCTGAGGAAGTGACTGAGAATTCAGGCACTTCCGAGTTACGGCCGCCGCTTAGAAGATAGTTGCAGCACATTAATAAAATTTCTTATTGTCTCCGAAGCTTGAGCACATAATATACAACCGCTCAGCTGTGTCCGACACCATAGAAACTGTCTTGATGTGCAGGTATCGGCAGGGCTGAACTACAAAAAACCTCACAGAAATTACTCTGTGAGGTTTATATGAGAGGCGACAACCAGATTCGAACTGGTGATGACGGTGTTGCAGACCGGAGCCTTACCACTTGGCTATGTCGCCTTAACTCCCCGAGTAGGACTCGAACCTACGACCTAACGGTTAACAGCCGTGCGCTCTACCGACTGAGCTATCGAGGAATATTACTGCTAAATATATTTATTTAACAAGACAGACCATCCTAATCAACCATTATCTGATAGTTTCCAAGGATAGCCTTGATATAAAATATTATATGAATTGTTTTAATATTTTATACCTTCAAAACTACACACTAAATACTTTTTACATCTTCTGAACTTCTTCTCTTCCCTTCCTTTGGTCAAGTCCTCGACCTATTAGTATCAGTCA
>CAMENQ010000252.1 GCA_945928585.1 uncultured Roseburia sp.
AAATAAAATTAGTAAGTATTATAAAGATTATCGGAAATATAATAGCAAAGAAAAAAACACATTAAAAGTATCAAAAAGATATGTAAGAAAATGATAAAAGTTAATAAATATAAAGAAATATTAAAGAAAGAAGGAATTAAATATGAAAAAGACAAAATTATTTTTAGCATTAATACTAGTTTTAACATTAATAACAGGAGTTTTTGCAGGATGCGGAAAGTCAGATGATGACAGCGATAAGGATGATAAGGGAACAAGAACAATTAAGCTTGGACTTACAGGCGTTATATATGAGGATATTTGGAATCCGATTAAGGAGCAGTTAAAGGATGAGGGAATAAACCTTGAACTTGTACAGTTTAACGATTTTGCACTTCCAAATGATGCCTTAGATGCAGGAGAAATTGATATTAATGCATTCCAGCACCACGCATATTTCAATAATGATGTTTCAAAGAACGGTTATGATATTACACCGATTGCAGATACATTTGTTATAGCAATGAATCTTTATTCAGACAAAATAAAATCAGTAGATGAACTTCAGGACGGAGATACAATAGCAATACCTGACGATGCTTCAAACGGCGGAAGAGCCTTAAAGCTTCTTGAGTCAGCAGGAATTATAGAGATAAAGGAAGATGCAGGCACAAATCCGGAGCTTTCAGATATTGAAAAATACAATGTAAAAATAGAAATTAAACAGGTAGGTGCAGCAAATGCTCCATCAATAATTCCTGATGTTACTGCAGCAGTAGTAAATGGAAATTATGCACTTGACTACGGCATTGACCCAAATACGGCTATATTCCATGAGACAGAGTATGATGATGACAGCTATTTCTGCCTTATAGCAGTAAGAACATCAGAAAAGGATGATGAGGCATATAAGAAAATAGTTGAGTTATTCCAGTCTGATGCCACAAAGAAAATATTTGAAGAAAAATTCGGAGGCTACTTTGTACCTACACCTGACTGGAAATAGAGTTAAGCAGTATATTTAATGTATCAGAGTAAATAATGCAGTATTATAATGAAAACAGATATGATGAGGTGAATTATGAGAGAAGATTTATTAGCTGTTATAAATGATGAAAAACGTGTAATTACAGAAAATATAGAGCGTAAATACCTTTCAGATAACCTTGAAAGAAGACAGGGAACAGCAGGAGCACTGGTGTTCCCTGTATCTACAGAGGAGGTAAGCGGAATTTTAAAATACGCTTACGATAACAATCTGCCTGTTACGCCAAGAGGTGCAGGAACAAATCTTGTAGGCTCGACCATACCATCGGGAAATGGAATAGTACTGGATTTATCATTAATGAATCACATACTTGAGCTGGATAAGGAAACCTTTACGGCAACGGTTGAGCCGGGAGTTATACTGGAGGATTTTCAAAGCTATGTGGAGGAGCAGGGACTTTTTTATCCACCTGACCCGGGAGAAAAAAAGGCCACAATCGGAGGAAACATAAGTACAAACGCAGGTGGTATGAGGGCAGTAAAATATGGTGTTACAAAGGATTATGTAATGGGTCTTGAGCTTGTGCTTGCAGATGGTACGGTTGTACAGGCAGGCAGCAAAAACAGAAAAGATACATCGGGCTTAAATATAAAGGACATTGTGGTGGGTTCGGAAGGTACACTGGCGGTTATTACAAAATGTATACTTAAGCTGATTCCAAAGCCACAGGAAAGTGTAAGTGTGCTGGTTGGTTTTGACAGCCTTAAGTCAGGAATAGAAAGCGTAAGAAAAATTATTAATGCAAACTTAAATCCTACAGCTATTGAATTTATTGAAAGAAAGGTTGTACAACTGGGAGAGGAATTTTTACAGCTTGAATTTCCGGAAAAAAAGTCTGAGGCATATATTCTTCTTACATTTGATGGAAATAAACGAGAGATAGATGACCATATAGAAGCCCTTAAAACTGTAGCAAAGGATAGCGGAGCAATAACAGTTCTTACCCTTGAAGACAAAGAAACAGCAGCAAGAGTCTGGAAAATAAGAGGAGTGCTTGTACGCGCAGTAGAGGCAGTCAGTGAGCAGGAGCCTCTTGATATAGTAGTGCCAATAAATAAAATTGACACCTTTGTAAATTTTGTTAATGAACTGGAAAAGAAAAGCGGTATGAGAATGATTAGCTTTGGCCATGCAGGTGACGGCAATGTTCATCTGTGTGTAGTAAGAGGAGACAGGGATGATTACACATGGGAAAAGGAGCTGGATGAAAACCTGGAGATATTATACCGAAAGGCAACTGAACTTGGCGGTCTTGTAAGCGGTGAGCATGGCATAGGTTTAAGCAAACAGAAATATTTAAAGGAAGTTACAAATCCGGTAAACCTTGCACTTATGAAATCCATTAAAAGCTCATTTGATAAGAAAAATATATTAAATGCAGGAATATCATACAATGTGTAATTTTAATATACAAATACTAAACCTGCAGGAAAATCAGGAAGAAAAGAGGAACAGCATATGAAACCATTAAGCACGAAATCATCAGGCTTTACAGATTCGGTTATACGACGGATGACCAGAGTTTCAAATAAATATGGAGCAGTAAATTTATCACAGGGATTTCCCGATTTTGACCCGCCAAAGGCAATAACAGACAGACTGGCAGAGGTGGCAGGAGAGGGTCCGCACCAGTATGCGCTTACATGGGGAGCACAGAATTTCAGGGAAGCGTTGGCAAAAAAGCAGGAGCATTTTTCAGGAATGAAAATTGACCCTGATAGTGAAATAGTTGTTACCTGTGGCGGAACTGAGGCTATGATGGCAGCAATGATGTCCATATGTAATCCGGGAGAAAAAGTAGTTATATTCTCACCGTTTTATGAAAATTATGGTGCAGACACTATTTTGTGCGGAGCTGAGCCTGTATATGTACCATTGAAACCGCCGTCATTTTCTTTTGATGCAGATGAGCTTGAGTCAGCAATAAAACAGGAAGGAGTAAAAGCACTTATACTCTGCAATCCCTCAAATCCAAGCGGAAAGGTATTTACAAGAAAGGAACTTGAAATTATAGCAGACCTTGCCATAAAGTATGATATATATGTAATAACTGATGAAGTGTATGAGCATATATTATACAAACCAAATGAGCATATATATATTTCATCACTTCCAAATATGAGGGAGAGAACAGTAATAAGCAGTTCACTTTCTAAAACATACGCAATCACCGGATGGCGTATAGGCTACGTTATAGCATCACCGGAAATAACCGACAGAGTTAAAAAAGTTCATGATTTTCTTACTATAGGAGCTGCAGCGCCGCTGATGGAGGCAGTGGTGACAGGTCTTAATTTTGGGGATGATTATTATGAGGAACTGCAGCAGCATTACACCCATATGAAGGATATTTTCTGCGGAGGCTTAAGAGATATAGGGCTTCAGTTTACAGAGCCTCAGGGAGCGTATTATGTTATGGTGGATATAGGTGAATTCGGATATGATGATGATAATGTATTCTGTGAAGATTTAGCAAGAAAAGTGGGAGTCGGGGCAGTACCGGGGTCAAGCTTTTTTAAGGAAAATGTGAATAATTATATAAGATTTCATTTTGCAAAGCAGGATGAAACATTGTATAAGGCCCTTGACAGATTGACAGATATTAAAAAAATGAAAAAATAACAGTTCATCCCTGCCGATACCTGCAACCCTGGGACCGGCATCTATGGTGGTGGATACGGCTTAGTGGCTGTATATTATGTGCGTAAGCTTCGGAGGCAGTAAGAAATTTTATTAATATGCTGC
>CAMENQ010000253.1 GCA_945928585.1 uncultured Roseburia sp.
AACTGTTTTTCATAGTATAATGATTATTTTCATATGCTACTATATCTGATATGTGATATCCCTTCCTGCTGTCATCCGCCACTATTTCAGATATTCTCTCTATATATCTGTGACCATTTATATCCTTTTCCATATGTACATCAAACCTGATTGCCTCCACCACCTGCTCCTTTGCTATGTTCTCATCCCTGAATAATCCGCAGGATAAAAGGCTGTTTCTCATATACTTTATAAGACTTTCAGTAGTCTTTGCATGATGTGTAAATAACGTGAAGATTGAACCTACCTGTGACATCTGTATAAGATATGATGCCACCTCTATGGTTGCCACCTCACCAAGTATATTTACTGCTCCATCAGTCTTTTTTTGCACATCCAGTCCCGTCTGTCCATCTATATACTCTGTTTCCCTGAAGGTAAGTATATTTCTGTCTCCATAAATATCCCTCAGATGAAGTTCAAAGGCTGATTCCTGTATTCTTAGTGTATACATAGGTGAAATGTATCTGATCATAGACATAAGAAGGGTAGTTTTCCCACTGCCCTGTGCACCTGTTATGGCTGTAACCTGACATCCCTTTACTATCCATCTTATAACATCTATGGGAAGCTCCTTTCCCTTGTCTGTTATAAGTTCTTCCATAGCCTTATTGTCTATGGTATCAAACTTTCTTACAAAGAAAGCAAAGCTTTCGGAAAACGGTGGCCTGACAACAACCACTCTGGAATGATCCTTCATTTCCCCTATAATATACCCCTTTGATTTTGATAACTGACCGGGATTTCCGTAACGGTATATGTTCATACATACACGTTCCAGCTCCTCCATTGTTTCAAAGGACAAAAAGGACAGATGAATATTTATTCCCTTATAAAATATCCATACGGAATCGCAGCCCTCCCTTTTCCCTGACACGCCTCCCGATACACCGTCAATTTTCATATCCCTTATTTCATCTACCACTCCAAGTCCTCTGTAAGAAGCATAAATTCTCTGAATTATAATATCCAGCTTTTGATTTTCAGTAAGATGTACAGATGCGTCTTCATACATTTCATCTATAATACCTTCATCTATAAAACAGCCTGTATCATAAAAGGATTTTTTTAATATACCTGAATTTTCAACCAGCCTCTCCAATGCCTGCCCTCCATATTCATCCTTATATAAATACAAAAGTATGTCAAATTTTTCCCTTGGTGACAGCCTTGCACTGCTTTCAAAGGGAATAATTCTATTGTATGTACCGGCATCGTATTTTAAACGGTTTGAAAAAATATCTTTTATAATATCCTTAACATATGCCTTTGCCTTTTCATCACCTACACCACAGTTATTCAGGGCATTTTTCAATTCATTTCTCCTGTTTTTAAGTCTTCTTACATCTTCCTCATTTAATCCTGCCTCATATATATTTGCCCTTAAGGTTTCGTTTATCTTTTTTTCTACTGCCGAGATTATGTAAAATATATCATATTCATTCTTCAAGGCCCTTCACCTCTGCTTTTTTTAATATAATATTTGTCGCTTTAAACAGGCTGTTAATAAAATAAAAATTAGCATCCTGCTTTTTAGAAAAAATATTTTTCATAATAAACGGCACTACCCTTCCGTCGTATATGGCATCCTGATACCTTATATTATATGGTATGACGCCTACATCTTCCATTGATATGCCATACTCCCTGCAAATCTGTTTTATACTTTTTTTCGAGTACCCGTCATACCTTCCTATAAGGAAAACTGATTTTTTAAGAATTTTTTCATCTTTTGGAATTTCAATATTTACAGTATCAGGACACAGGTTTATAACTGCCACGTCACATTTTTCCATAAGAGCAGCAGAAGAAAAACAGCTTCCGTTTGATAAATCCCAGAGATTTACATCACCTATGTCGTTTAACAGTTCCATAAGCTTTTCATAAGCCTTTACGGAATCTATGCTGTCACTCTCCATATCCCCTCTTGCAGTAGGTATATAATATAGACTTGTCTGTTTAACATTTACCATATTTGTCTCTATGGTTTCCCTGTTTAATAAATCAAGCTTTGACCTGTCAATGATTTCATCCATTCCCTTCCTGTTATAAAAACGATAATCCTCATGTACAAGATAATCATTTCTTCTTCCCTCAAATATCTCCTCTATAGGCTTACTCCGTACATCAGTCTGTACCATAACAGTATTAAGGGAATACAGCACAGATGTCATTACCCCCACTGCCAGCATATTGCCTGATGTGGCACTTCTTCCTGAAACATTACTCCAAAATGCTATATTCAATTATCTTTCCCTCCTTTGCCCTAGATAAAGCCTTTTCAATATCCTGCATCTTTGCATCAGTCAGTCTTAGTACAAGTTTTGTTAATACCTGTAAATAACCTGATGAAAGTCTTTTAAAATCGCTTATCCCTTCATATGACAGGGAAATCTTATATTCTCTGTCTATTGCATCATCCCCTATCTCATATACAAATCCTTTTTTCAGAAGCTTAACAAGATAATCGTCCTTTATAATGTGATTTACCACATACCGTCCTGTTATACCATTATCGGTAATATCACGGAAAATCACTCCGTCAAGTCTGTCAGTTCCCCGTATTATACTTTTTATATATTCTGACATAGCGAATGAATTGTCTGAAACAACATATACGCTGTCACACGATTGAAAAAAAGATGACGTTCCCTCATCAGAAAGCACGAAAATAAAATCAGCTTCCCTATCTAATGCTGAAATATCTCCTTTATAAAAATAAATGTCCTTAAATGAATAATCGCAGGAATCCTGCTGAAAGAAAAATCTTGCTCTGCATGAAATATCAGCCACAATGATATCATACTGAAGATTTTTAAGCACCATACTTAAATAAACTGATAAATCCAGTGTATCATAACCTAGTATACCAACATATCTTGCCTTTTTAATACAAGCCACCTCCTATATGGAAACCATAAGGAACTGTCTGATTCAAGATAGTTATATTATATACTATATTATTATTTTTGTAAAGTATTTAATATTTTTTTAATATTTTGTTTTATCCTTTAAAATACTTGATTTTCCATAAATGCCTTACTGTTATCCACATTATACGTTTAATTTATACAAAGTTATTATGTTGTTTTTATTCTTTTTTTGTGCTATCATAAATACGTCGTATGAAAACGACATTATTTTCAACTATACGGAGGTGCCAAATGAAACATATAATCAGTCCTTTGGACTTTTCAGTGGAAGAGCTTTCACATTTACTTGACTTAGCCGCTGATATTGAGAAAAACCCTGATAAATATAAAGAGGCATGTAAAGGCAAGAAAATTGCCACTTTATTTTATGAACCTAGCACTCGTACGAGATTAAGTTTTGAAGCAGCTATGTTAAATCTTGGAGGAAGTGTTCTAGGTTTTTCTTCTGCCGCATCAAGCTCTGCCTCAAAAGGCGAAAGTGTTGCAGATACCATTCGAGTAGTTTCATGCTATGCAGACATATGTGCCATGCGTCATCCTAAGGAGGGTGCACCTTTGGTGGCAAGTGAACATTCCGGCATCCCTATTATAAATGCAGGTGATGGCGGTCATCAGCACCCTACACAGACTCTTACAGATCTTATGACTATCCGCTCATTAAAAGGAAGACTTGATAATCTGACTATCGGTTTATGTGGAGACCTTAAGTTTGGACGTACCGTTCATTCCCTTATCAATGCACTTTCACGCTATTCTAATATAAAGTTTATCCTTATATCACCTAACGA
>CAMENQ010000254.1 GCA_945928585.1 uncultured Roseburia sp.
CTCTCTTTCCAGACCATTACATTCTACAGGTACGCTTAGGCTTTCAGTAGTAGTTTTATTTTTATCACTGTAATATGTCTCAAGTGTATATTTTGTATTTTTCTTAATAATAGTCCGGTTCTGACTGTCTGCATCAACAGACATATTGTCAGATGTGACAATTTTACTTTCCCAGCCTTCTGCTGTTTTATATCCCAGAATATACATTGCTATAAACAGTATTCCGGCTAATATTCCTAAAATATATTTACCTCTGCCCATATATGCCTCCATTTCTGTTGACATTATGGACATTATTTTTCCATTTTATACATTTTAATATATGCTGCTTTAGTAATTTCCTATTAACCAAAAATTAAAGCAGTTTTACTTTCTTTAATATACCCACAAGTTTTCCTCCGGCCGGAAACATTTTTATCTCTTCCTCATTTACTACCTTGAATACCATAAGCAAAACTCCGTATATTAACACTGCCACAATAACAGCTATTACAAGCGGAACTGCTACCGCTATCATATGCGAACTGCTAATCATTGTCATAATCTTATATAAAACATTATACACAAGATAACAGCCTCCACCCATTACTGCTGCAGCACAAAACGGCAGTAAAAATGTTCTTAAAACCTCCTGCCTGTATCCTGTATATTTTTTTATTGCCCATGAATTTAATATGGATACAATCACTGAAAATAATATGTCTGCAATTGCCACGCCATATATATCTGTTTTTAACAACAGCAATCCTATTATAATAAATATATGTGAACCCAGCGCAATAGCCGAATGTCTCACCGGAAGTCTCATTTTATTTATTCCCTGCAATATGGAATTTGTAATGGTTGAAAACGAATAACCTATTACTACAAATACAGCAAGCCTCATAAGAAGAACATCATCACCGTGAAGTGTTCCCTCTCCGAAAAGTAGTGTAATAAAAGGGTCAGCAAGCACTGTAAGACCTATACCGCATGGTATGGCTATTATTGTAGTAAGCTTTATGGCTGATTCTATTTTATTTTTTAACATCTTATAATCCCCTAATGTAAGAGAACGTATAAGACTTGGCACTACTGCTGACGAAAGTGCTGATGCAATAGCTATAGGCGCTGTTGTAAGCAGTCGGTAATGTCCGGAGTATATACTCCAATACGGTGAATACTCTGCTTCCGTAAATCCAAATACCTTTGTCATAATGTTTCCATATATTGCACTGTCTAAAATACTGCTTATATTGTATATGGTTGTACTTAGGAGAACAGGGAATATCGTAACCAAAAGTACTTTTGCAAGTTCCTGATAGCTTTCGTTAATGTGGGTTTTATCCCTTCTTATCATCCGTTTGAAATTATGTCTGTATACCATATATACAAATATGGAAAAAACCAGTGCCGTAGCCGCACCTGCAAGCGTACCCATAGTACCGCCTGCCGCACTGTATTCAACAGCTTTTCCTATACCGTCTCCTGCCCTGCACATAAGATATGCACCAAGAACACTTACTATGGCATTGACTATCTGCTCAAAAATCTGGGATATGGCTGTCGGAATCATAGAACCAAGTCCCTGAAAAAAACCTCTTAATACTCCAAGTATGCACATAATGAAAAGTGCAGGTGCCAATATTTTAAGGGCAAACGATGCCGATGAAAACTTCCATATGCTTGCAAGCTCATCTGCAAATATATATACGCTAATGCTCACTACAAGACCGATGGCTACAGCAATAGCCATAGCTCCCTTTAATGCCCTTGCTGCATTTCTTACCTGTCCGTCTGCCATTCTTGCCGCTACTATTTTCGATACTGCCAAAGGCAGACTAAGTGACGATATAAGCAGAAACAGGGAATATATATCATATGCTATGGTATATGCTGATATTCCATCCCCCAGTATATTGTTTAAAGGTATCCTGTATATAATTCCGATTACTCTTGTAAGTATGCCTGCTACAGCCAGTATACTGCCCTGTACAAGAAAATTATTCTTTTTACCACTCATATAATATCCTGCCCTTTCAAAATTACCGCGTTATCCCCAGTCTGTCCAAAACCTCTCTCTGTCTCCGTTCCATTTCTTCTCTTTCTTCTTCCTCCATATGGTCATAACCAAAAAGATGAAACATACTGTGTGCCACAAGAAAGGCTATTTCCCTTTTCAGGCTGTGTCCATACTCCTGTGACTGCTCTTTTGCACGTTCTACTGATATAACAATATCTCCCAATAACAGTTCACCCGTATCAGGCTCAAAGCATTCGCATATTGATTCATCATTTTCCAATATAGAAAAATCACCCGGTTTTTCATATTCCACCATAGGAAATGACAAAACATCAGTTGCCCTGTCTATATTTCTGTATTGGCTGTTTAATTCTTTTATTCCTTCGTTGTCTGTAAACAAAACTGACACACTTGCTTCATATGGACAGTTTTCGTATTCGAGGCATCCCTCTGCTACCTGACATACAATATCATCAACATCAAAGTCTGCTGTAAAATCTGTTTCTTTTTCTATAATTACACTCATTTTTTCCTTCTTTCCGTTTCACCTGAACTTATTATATATTATAATAATGTTCAAATGCTCCTTTTATCCTTGAAAGTTCTCCTACTGTCAGCCCTGATTTGTCAAGTGCTCCGGTGGAAAGTCTTACATTAAATACATTATCTATTATTTTTTTCTCTGAAATGGCCTTATTGGAAGCTTTCAGATACTCCAGTGAGCTTATTACCGAATCTGCCAGCATAACAATCGCTGACTCCTTTGATGACGGAAGTCTGTGTTTTGCATCATGCTCAACCATAATTGCCTTTATTTCTTTTGGCATGCCATATTTATTTGCAATTATAAGTCCTTCTTTTACACTGTCATTACCGGTTTTTGTTTTTCCTATATCATGAAGAAGTCCTCCTGCATATGCAAGCCTCGAATTGCAGTCTATAACTTCACCTCCTGCTTTTGCAAGCTCTGCCACTTCCTCTGAGTGACAGTAAAGTGAAAGAGATTTTGATTTTATGTCTATTACAGGTTCAGAATCATCTTTTATAAACGGTTCTACACTTTTTGGCTTTATTATGGCATAAAAATTTATAAAAATAATAAGAGCAATTAAAACAGACGCCAGTGAAACACCTGCAAACCCATAATCAAATACATTTGTATCATAATACCGGAATATTCCGTTTATGAAAAATGTAATAAAAAATAACACAATACAGCTTATAATAAATTTTATTTTATCTTTTATGTTTGCTGCCACAAAACATGAAAACGCACCTATAATAAGTGTTCCGTATAAAAATTCCTGTTGGGCACCGTACAAAAATGATACTGCAACCGATACACATAAAGCACAAATCAGTCCCGTATCAGTTCCTGCAATCAGTGTTATTATCATAAATACTGCCATAACAGGTCTGAACTCATATGGAATAAGCATCATCAGTACAGTTAAAATCACGATGCCATGATAATATATAAGAAGCTTTATTATATCTTTTATTTTTATACTCATTGCCATAAGCAGAATAATAAACGAAGCCGTTGATACAACAACTATAGTAAATCGCTCATTGGGCCATATTTCCTTCTGCCATATCTTTGATGCAAAAAATGTCACAACAAATGTCATTATTATCATATACAGATACAGCGCTGCGTTTATTAGTGTTTTTTTATTTGTTTTCATTATTTTCACCTGTCTCTTAATTCTTTTTTACATGTTTATTTTCATATTCCTCATAT
>CAMENQ010000255.1 GCA_945928585.1 uncultured Roseburia sp.
ATATCCGGAGATTTTTAACTACAGCAGCATATGGATGGAAAATATAACACATGTAACAGACAAGGGTGAAAGCATATTCGGACTGGCGAATACAAATAAGCTTTTAAAACAGTATGAATGGGCAACAGGACTTAAAACAGGCTCCACAAGTACGGCAAAATACTGTTTAAGTGCAACGGCAAGAAAAAATGATATAGATTTAATTGCAGTTATTATGGCAGCACCTGATTATAAAACAAGATTTTCAGAAGCAATTTCTCTTTTGAATTATGGCTATGCAAACTGTAAGCTTTACCGTTCCATTAATGACGATAAGCTTCCCGCTGTTAAGGTTAAAGGCGGAATAGAAAATGAAGCAGAATGTAAGTACAGCGGCAATTTCTCATATCTCAGTACTACAGGTGAAAATGTAGACGGAATAGAAAAGAAAATAACATTAAATGATGAAATGGAGGCACCTGTAAATAAGGGAGATAAGGTAGGAGAAGCAGAGTATTATCTTGGAGATAAAAAGTTGGGAAGCGTAGATATAGTCGCGTCAGAAACTGTAGAAAAAGCAGGCTTTTTAAGCAGTCTGAAAAAGGCATTAGGGTTTTTATGGCTGTAGGTTGAAGTTTTTATGAAATTATGGTATGCTACCTTTCGTCACCACAGGCTATGTGATAATGAAAGGATGTATATATGAAATTTTTTTTGATAATAGGAATACTTATAATTCTTTTGTTATTGATACTGATTAGAAGCTATTATGAAACACATCATTTTAAAATAAAAAGATATACAATAAAGAGTGATAAAATAAAAAACGAAACTGCATTTGCATTTATAACGGATTTACATAATTGTAATTATGGTAAGGATAATGAAACTATTGTTAATGCAGTAAAAAATGAAAATCCGGATTTTCTTATTATAGGCGGAGATTTAATAGTAGGAAAGAGAAATGCAGAAAAAAATAATCCTGAAAAATATTTTGATAATGCAGTATCATTTTTAAAAAATATATCAGGTGAATTTCCTGTTTTATACACATTTGGAAACCATGAGACAAGGGTAAAAAACAAAAGAAAATCAAATCCGGTTTTTGATGCATATATGGGACAGATAAAAGAACTTGTGGATAAACAGCAGATAAAGCTTTTAAACGATGATATATGTAATAAGAATAATATAGTTGTGGCAGGACTTGAGGTTAATGATGAGGCATATGATGATTATAACAGCTTTGATAAAGATAAGCTGGATGCACTTATGTCACGCATTACCGGAGAAAATACAGAAGATGATAATAACTTTAATATTCTTGTGTCACATACACCTGAGTTTTTTAGCACATATGCAGAAGAAAACGTGGATTTAATATTGTGCGGGCATAATCATGGCGGAGGAATAAGGCTTCCTTTTATAGGTGGAGTTATATCAAGGGATTTTAAGCTTTTTCCGCGGTACAGCTATGGCATATATGAAAGAAACGGAAGAAAGATGGTGTTAACAGGAGGACTGGGTGACCATACCATTCATTTCAGGCTGTTTAATATGCCGGAGATAGTTATTATTACATTAAAGAACAGCAGAGATTAGGTTGTCAAAGGGAAACAGGAAAAAAGTATTTGAAATTAACGGAAAATCTGATAAAATAATCATTGTGCTTTTTAAGCAATGACAAAAATATTTTGGAGAATTACTATGGCAATACCTGTAAAACTTGAAGTGTTTGAAGGTCCCCTTGACCTTCTTCTGCATTTAATAGATAAAAACAAAATAGATATATACGATATTCCGATAGTGACTATTACAGACCAGTACCTTGAGTATGTAAATGCAATGGAGAGGGAAGACCTGAACGTGGTAAGTGAATTTCTGGTTATGGCAGCTACACTTATAGACATAAAGTCCAGAATGCTGCTTCCTAAGCAGGTAAATGAAGACGGAGAGGAAGAAGATCCAAGAGATGAGCTTGTAAATAAGCTTCTTGAATATAAAATGTACAAGTATATGTCACTTGAGCTTAGGGACAGGGAGCTGGATGCAGGACGTTCTCTTTATAAGAAACCTACTATACCTGATGAGGTGGTAAAATACGAGGCACCCATAGATTTGGATGCAATGCTTGAGGATATTACTCTTGTTAAACTTAATGAAATTTTTATGTCGGTAATGAAAAGACAGGATGATAAGGTAGACCCTATAAGAAGTAAGTTTGGAAATATAGAGAAGGAAGAAGTCAGTCTTACCGATAAGATGGATTATGTAAGAAACTATGCAAGAGAGCATAAAAGATTCAGTTTCAAGCAGCTTCTGCTTAAACAAAGCAGTAAAATGCATGTTATCGTATCATTTCTAGCTATTTTGGAGATGATGAAAATGGGTGAAATAGTTATTTCACAGGAAAATATTTTTGATGATATTTTAATTGAAAGCAGGCTGTAAAAAAAGTGCCGCCAGGCAGGAACTTTAGTTCCTTTGGCACTTATAAATTCGCATTCGCGAATTTTTAGCAGCGTCGATTTACGCTGTTGCTTTAGGAATTTCCTATTAAAATCACCTTAGACTAAAAAAACAGAGCTTGTCAAAGCAAGAAGATTAAGAGAAAGGAAAGGCAGTACAAGTGGAGATACATAAACTGGAGGCTATAATAGAAGCAATATTGTTTACTATGGGGGACAGTGTAGAGGTAGAGAAAATAGCTGTGGCCATAGAGCATGATGTGGCTACCACAAGAAAAATAATACATAATATGATGGACAGATATGAGGAAGAGGACAGAGGCATAAAGATAATCGAACTTGAGGACAGCTTTCAGATGTGCACAAAGGCAGAAATGTACGATTATCTCATAAAGGTTGCAAGCCAGCCTAAAAAGCAGGTTCTCACAGATGTACTTCTTGAAACTCTTTCCATTATTGCATACAAGCAGCCTATAACGAGAGCAGAAATTGAAAAAATAAGAGGCGTTAAGTGTGACCATGCAGTAAATAAGCTTATTGAGTACAACCTTGTAATGGAGGTCGGACGTATGGACGCACCGGGAAGACCGCTGCTTTTTGGTACTACAGAGGAGTTCTTAAGAAAATTCGGAGTTCAGTCAATAGAAGATTTGCCAACAATAAATTCTGATAAGGTAGAGGATTTTAAGGCAGAGGCAGAAGCAGAGGTTCAGCTTAAGCTTGATATATAGTGCTTGGAGGTAATAGTTATGTTAAAATCAGTATTAACAGGTGAGCAGTGTGCTAAATGTAAAATATGCTGTTCCTTTGTGAGAGAGGATGTATGGGAGGCGCCTGACTTTACAAGGGATACACTTAACGAAAAATCTTTTAAGGATGAAAAGGAGATTTTGCTTTGTCCGGCATTAGACAGCAGTAAAGGATGCACACTTGGAGAGGACAAGCCTTTTGATTGCAAAATATGGCCCCTAAGACCATTTATGATAGACGGAAAATTAAGAATAGGTGTAGCAGATATTTGTCCTGCTTTTACACCGGAAACGGACTATAAACTTAAAAATCTTCTGGAAAGCGGTCTGTATGATGTTATAGTGGAAATGGTTGAAAAGGACACTTCGCTTATAAAGAATCATACAAAGGATTACAGGATTATATTTTAGATTAAGTTGGTCATATTTTTACAAAAATCACTTGACTTACCATAACATGATATGGTAATATTCAAATGTTGTGAAAAAGAGATATTCCTCTGTTACGAAAAACTAAATGTATTAAGAATATCGAATATTT
>CAMENQ010000256.1 GCA_945928585.1 uncultured Roseburia sp.
GGGATCCTTTACTGCCGAACGGAAACGCACGATAGAAAGTGCACCAACCATACCAAGAGACAATACAAGGTTTGAACTGATGGTTGTGATTACGAAAGCAGTTATAAGGCATAACATTACATTTAAAATGTTAAAGCTTTCACTGTAAACGGCACCTCTGTAGAATATTTTATAAACAAAATAAATTATTAGTGCACATATCAGTGCAACTCCCACGGTTATAATAATATATGGTGCCGAAAGGTTTTTGAATTCGTCACCCTGCTTTAAGCTTTCTGAAATAATTTCACTAAATGTCATATTTTTTTACCTCCAATAATTTATTTTTGCACATGCAGAATTTTGAGAGAGACGTCTTTATGCCTCTTAATGCAGCAATCATATCTACGATATGAGCCGGTATGAATTCATCATATTTTATTTCAAATATAACACTTCCGTTTTCAAATACAGGTAAAGTGTAAATATTATCATTGAAAATATCATATGAACTTATGCAGCTTCGTAAATTTTTATCAAATGTAAGTCTTGTATTTGACAGCGGGTGGGTATAAGCCTCTCTGTCATAGTCCACAATTACGGAAGGGGACAGACCTGCATTTTTTACAAGAATGTAAATATCTTTTGCAAGCGGATGATTTATGTCAGTGAGAAAATCATAGCTGCCATCCATAAACATTTTGTATTGCTCATATGTAATGGGAAAGGAAATTTTATGTATCCTGTCCTTGTGTTTATTTTTACATTCAAATTTAATAACATCCTTTGAACCGTTATAGCATCGGATGCGGATTTTTTTTCTGTTGTCTGTTCCGTCAATCTTTGTATGATAAGCAGTATTATAAATATCGTCCAGATACAGACTACGTATAAAATAATCTCCGTTTTCCATAGAATATTTATCAGGAGAAGCAATGCATTTCAGTTTGGCTGAAAGGCTTAAATATTCAGCGTAGGAAAGAAGTATTTTAATTTCATGTCTCATTTCCGTAAGCTGTTTTTGTCTTATCAGCTGTTTTTGCCTTATCATAAGAAATAACCTCCTTTCTAGATGTAGCTGTTATTTTTTTTCTTGATATATTGTAACAGCAATCCAAGCGAAAGAAGGAAAAACCCTATGCCTGTTAAAAGTGCTGCTTCGGAGTAGGCATTTGTAGTGCTTTCCACACCTTGTGTAGCAATTGGAGCTGCATTTTCCATATTAAGATGATTGTTAGAGCCGCTTATGGTTCCCTGCTCAAGTTCGACATATTCATCCTCAAAACTGCCGCCATTAGGTCTGAAACCACCGCCATCATTGTTTGGCTTTGTAGAACCGGAAGGCTTTTTAGCATCAGGATCTCCGCCGGATTGTAGATACAGTTCTTTGACGGCAGCTTCATCGAGTGCTTCGTCATAGAAATACAATTCATCAACATATCCGGTGTATAAATCATCCCAGATATTTACGCCAAACCAATAGCTTGTAGAATCCATGCATAATCCTTTTGGAACCTTTCCCACTGCTACAAGATAGCCGTTGGCATACAGTGAAACACCGCTGGTGTATTCATCCGTTGTCACGCCATACTCATTTAAAAGGTCAAAAGACATATTTTCATCAACCACCATAGTTATATGAAGCCACTCATCATTAGATAACAGTCCCGGCATACCGGTGCTGTTGCGTTCATCATATGGATACATCATATGTGTCCATATATTTGGCGATATATTATCAACAGCCAGAGTAATATTTATAAATGTTTCATCAATAAAGCCGTATGGGGTAATCATAAGTGACGGAGTACAGTTTGTTATTCGGTCGGGTTTAAGCCAGTATGATACGGTATAGCTTTCCGTAGTCATATTAACATTAAGCTTTAAGGCTTCCGTACCATTCATATGAATACATTGTCCTTTTTGACCTTCTGAGTATGTAAAGGAGGAGCCATCACTTTCTACAAGACCTTCATCGCTGTAATATGCTTCACGCTCTATGGCTTTTGCATCACCATAATCACCGTCAAAGGTGTATGTGGCAGTAGGAGTGGCACCATATACAGTCTGGAAGGAAAGTAGGGATATAATTCCCAAAACGCAGGCTGCAAAGGGAAGAAATATTTGCTTTTTCATTTTCCATATTCCTCCTAAAATATTTTATAGTTGGTAAGGTTTTCGATATAATTACCTTTACTGTCCATACCATGTATTTCAATAATGTTTTCGCCTTCACCTCCGATAATGGAAGAATCGATGGTAATGCGGGCGATGCCGTCCGTACCCGAATATGAAGACTTAACTGTAGTACCGTTTACCTGGAAAACTAAATCATGACAGGTTTTATCAGTTGTTTTTCCTTCGATGGTAATGGTATTATCTTCATTATGTACTATTGAAGTGACACTTATTTTGTCGGAAGGAACATAATATCCAAGAGAATTTATAAAGGTTTCAAATGAAGCAAACTGTTCATCCATCCATTCTACTCTGGTGTTTATAAAATCTCTTAAGGCGGTCATGGAACCTTCGAAGTTTTTTCCACCGTATGCTCTGTAGGAATATCCCCATCTTGAATCATTAGCTGTGCCTGCCTCATGAAGTTCATCATAATACCGGTCTAAAAGTCCCCCATCTTT
This sequence comes from uncultured Roseburia sp., assembly GCA_945928585.1. Taxonomy (GTDB): domain Bacteria; phylum Bacillota; class Clostridia; order Lachnospirales; family Lachnospiraceae; genus CAG-303. The sequence continues at coordinate 2,619 of CAMENQ010000256.1, forward strand.
AATAATATTCTCGATGACAGTAGGGCGGATTTCCTTATATTTATCATAAACAAGTTTTAGGAAGTACGGGTCTTTTATAAGGTATCTGTTCCACTGGACTGACTGATAATATTGTTCGTTTGTAAAGTAATCATTTGTTGTGTGCCAGTCTGTCGGATAATTAGTATATATCTGGTACATATTGTCATTGCCGAAAGCCCAGTCAAAATCCCATGCAGGGCTGAGTTCTGCAAGACTGTCTAAGTCTTTTGTAACAAAAACGCTGTTTTTCATAGAATCCCAGTTCATGGAAAACTCACATACAAAAAAGTTCACTAAAAGAGAATTCATATCAAACATTTCTGAATAATGTTTGCCGTCATTTTCTTTGTCAGTATACAGTGTTTGGGTTGTGTCACCAATCCATCCGTCTGAATAATCATAATAGTATCCAAAGCCTTTTTCCTTCATGCCGCCATTATGAAATATATGGTCTTCACTGTGAAGGGCATATTCAAAGCTTTGAATATATTTGTATGCATACATTTTTAAATCCTTGTTTGTATATCCATATTCCGGAGTATTAAAATAAAATGGCTGTTCAAAGTTTGTTTTAATACCATTTGAATTATTTAAATTGTAAAAATCCATCTCTAACAGGAAACCGCCTGTAGTGGAAGGAATATCAACATAGTCGCTTATTATATATGTTTCACCAAGATAAGTATATGTATATGGGGAACTTGCCCATGAAAAGTCTGTGGACAAACCGGTTTCCAGGCCTTCTCTGAAGGCTTTGGCATCTTTGCTGTTTAAACCTTCTGTTTCAGCTTTTACATTGGTAATCATAGTGGCGGCATCTTTTGCCAGTTCCTCCCAGTCAAAGATATCAACACGTTCCTCGTCGACTCTAAGCTGTTCGCAAAACTGGTAAACTCCCTGATATTGGTTATTCATAATAAGAACTACGTTAAGGGATTCAGCTGCGTAGCTTGCGCCGATTGCTTTTGAAAAATCATATACAAGTTTATTTCGTATAAGTGTATGGTCTATGTCATTTGCAAGTAAAACCCAATGCTTGCTTTCACCCATATTAAACAAATCGCAGGAACTTCCAAGCTTGATTTTATA
>CAMENQ010000257.1 GCA_945928585.1 uncultured Roseburia sp.
ATTGTTTTTTCTCATCCATTTTCTATTATACGCAAATAATCGTCTTTTATTTTTGTGATATTGCGTCTATCTCCTTATTTTGTTTAATGCACTTATTATATTACTTTTTCATTGTATGTGTCTACATATTTTTGAGGATTATAGATATTTATAATTCTTTAAAGTCAAATCCGATTATAACAAAACAATATATAAACAGTGACAAATCCTCGACAAATTCTCTTAAAATATGTTACATCTAACAGTTGACAGAATGTCGAATTTTGCTTATACTTGTATCTGTGCTTTTGTTTAACTGCACAATCAAAAAGGAAGGTAAATGCCATTATGAAATTAAATAAATTTGTTATTATCGGCAGATCAAACACCGGAAAATCAGCAGTACTCGACAGAATACTTGAAGATACCGGATATCGCCAGATAGGCTTTAGAATGAAGGATTTCAAGATAGAAAACGAATTTCGCGGTTATTATATACACAGCATACTTGATGTAGAGGGATTCCATAACAATGTTCCCATACAGACATCATTACATATCGGTCACAAGCGTATTCAGCAGACTGAGGCTTACGATACCTTTGGCGTACAATGCTTAAAGGATGTACTTAAGGCTGATAAAGAAAGTTTCGACTGTATAGTCCTTGATGAGCTTGGCAGAGGTGAATATACCTCCGAAGAATTTGCTAAATGGGTAAACAATGTTCTTGACAGCGACAACACTGTGTTTATCCTTATGAAAAACTCATCAAATGATGTTACTTCAGAAATAAAGAAAAGGCGCGATGTCCTTCTTTATGATTTAGATAATATGTCTCAGGACGAGGTTATAAAAAACATAGAAGACAAGCTGGAATTTTAAGTATATAATTTAAACTGATTATTAAGCCTTAAGGGCTGTTACAAAAAGCTGATACAGTATCCGATGCTTTATAACGGATATCGTATCAGCTTTTTGTGACAGCCAAACTGCAAAGCATTATACAAAATCTTATCTTACAAAATTCTTACAAAAATAATAGTTTTACTTTTTTCCAAGCTTTTTAGTAGATTTAAAGGCCTTTCCATTTCTTTCAGACGACATTTTATCTCTGTTTCTTCTATTTGCATCTCTTGTATCGTTTCCGCTTCTGTCACCTTTATGCTCTGTATACTTTCCCCTGCCATGGTTATCCCTGCCATAACCGTTTTTTCCATAATTGCCTTTTCCGTAACCGTTTCTGTTATATCCATCATTTTCGTATCCTCCACGGCTACGCTTTCTTTCGTCAATATGAAACTCATATATTTTTTCTTCTATATTAATATCTGTTGTTTCTTCACCTATCTGCAGTTTCAAAAGTGCTGCTGCTATGTCCATTACACTATATACTTCCTCTTTTTCCATAAGCTTAAGTTCAATTATTTTTCTTATATGGTCAAGCTTTCCACTATTAATATATTCCTCTGCCTTATCAAGATATTTTTCAGCCTGTAGTGCTGTTATCTCCCTGCCTGAAGGAATTTTTCCCTTTATCATCTTTGTCCGGCATATTCTTTCTATATCTTTTATCCTATAAAAATCCTGTCGTGTAACAAGTGTAAATGCTGTACCTTCCCTGCCCGCTCTTCCTGTTCTTCCTATTCTATGGACATAATACTCTATATCCTGTGGAATATCATAATTTATCACCGCTTCAAGGTCATCCACATCTATTCCTCTGGCTGCCACATCAGTAGCCACAAGTACCTGTGTATGTCCTCCCCTGAAATGCTTCATTACCATATCTCTCTGTTTCTGGCTCAAATCTCCATGTAAACCTTCTGCATAATAACCATACTGTTTAAGGTCTGACACTAAATCATCTACCATCTTCTTTGTATTGCAAAAAACAATAGACCGGGTAATGTTATTTGACTGAAGAAGCCTTTTTACTGCCTCAGACTTATATTTTCCCTTTACCGTATAATAATACTGTGTAACAAGAGGTATAGTAAGCTCCTTTGCTGCTACTCTTATATGTACCGCATCTGCCTTTTGATATTTATGGGTAATATCCAGTATCTGCTTTGGCATGGTTGCTGAAAACAATGCTGTCTGATGATACTGTGGCATTTCTTTAAGAATGGTTTCCATATCCTCCCTAAATCCCATATTAAGCATTTCATCTGCTTCGTCAAGCACAACCATTTTTATATTTTCCATTTTTAAAGTGTGTCTTCTCATATGGTCCATTACTCTGCCCGGAGTTCCGACTACTACCTGGGCACCGCTTTTAATGAGTTTAATCTGTCCCAAAATATCTGCACCGCCATATACAGGAACAATCTTTACCTGCTGCATATATTTTGAAAAACGTCTCATTTCATTTGCCGCCTGTATAGCCAGCTCTCTTGTTGGACAAAGAATAATAGCCTGCACCGTCCTGTCCTTTGGATTCACCGACTGAAGAACCGGTATGCCAAAGGCTGCCGTCTTTCCTGTACCTGTCTGAGCCTGCCCTATAACATCCTTTCCCTCCATTAATACAGGTATTGCCTGAGACTGAATAGGTGTCATATTATCAAAGCCCATCTCTGTAACTGCCTTAATAATGCGTGTATCTATGTCTGATTCTGAATATTTTAATATTTCCATTGTCTGTCCTTCCATATTTCATTCGTTACAGTTATAACATGTAACTTCAAGTCTTTTAATAATTATAATTGCAAACTTTTTAAGTATAGGGTAAAATATTTGGTATGTCAAGAAAAACGGCAAAAGAAATGAGGCGAAATTATAATTATGAGTAAAATAATATTTTTTGATGTAGATGGCACACTTGTAAATTTTTCATGTCAGATGCCTGAAAGCACAAGATATGCATTAAAGTGCCTTCATGAAAACGGACACAAGCTTGTAGTATGCACAGGTCGTTCTAAAAGCGAGGTTTACCCATGGCTTTTGTCTATGGACTGGGACGGACTTATCTGCGGTGCAGGTGCATATGTAGAATGGAATGGTAAAGAACTGTATGCAAAATATATGGATGATAAAATGGTTTCCATAATAATTGATTACATTGAAAGTAAAAACGGAACATACATTTTAGAAGGCTCTACCCACATATGGGAGCGTGACATTCTTATGAAAAAAAATCGTGCTTTTATAGAAGAATGGATAAAAGCTTCAAATGGAAACGGAAAAGATACACCCATACCAAAGGCAAGAGTTTTCACAAACAAAGAAGAGGTCAGTCATATCCATAAGCTGAATTTCCATGGAATAGATATGGATGCATCTGTTATGGAAGATGAAATAAACAGTCTGTTAAAATCGGCAGGTCTTGGAAAAATCAAGGCTATAAGATTTAATAACGGAAATGTTTTTACAAGATCAGGTGAAATAACTATAGATGGAATACACAAAAGTTTTGGAATCGATATGCTTCTCAAGGAATCCGGTTTTAAAATCGATGATTCAATAGCATTTGGTGACAGCTTAAACGATTTTGAAATGATACAAAACGCAGGGTATGGCATAGCTATGGGCAACGCCTGCAATGCACTTAAGGAAGTGGCTGATTATGTTACAACCCACATAGATGATAACGGAATATATAATGCTGTAAAGGAGCTTGATTTAATATGATAAAAGTATTGTTTGTCTGCCACGGCAATATATGTCGCAGCCCTATGGCAGAATTTGTTTTTAAGGATATGGTAAAAAAAGCCGGCAGAGCTGATGATTTTTATATTGCATCAG
>CAMENQ010000258.1 GCA_945928585.1 uncultured Roseburia sp.
ATAAGCTCTCCTACAGGCACCTTAACATCTTTACAGTTCATGGCTGCACCAATTGCCGCAAAAAGATGCGAATGCTCCGGTGCTATAATCTGTTCATCAGTCAGCTTAAGGGTCCTTATAAATGATTCCTTAAGCTCTGACAGGAAATGTAATGGTCCTCCCAGAAATGCCACATTACCCCTGATAGGCTTACCACACGCAAGACCTGATATAGTCTGATTAACAACTGCCTGAAATATAGAAGCCGAAAGGTCCTCTTTCGTAGCTCCTTCATTTATAAGAGGCTGTATATCTGTCTTGGCAAACACACCGCAGCGCGCCGCAATAGGATAAATCGCCTGATAATTTTTTGCATACTCATTTAACCCTGTGGCATCCGTCTGTAAAAGCGAAGCCATTTGGTCTATAAACGAACCTGTACCGCCGGCACAGATACCATTCATACGCTGTTCTATCCCATTTGTAAAATATATAATTTTAGCATCCTCACCGCCAAGTTCAATGGCTACATCACATTGTGGTGCATAATCCTGAAGCGATGTAGAAACTGCAACTACCTCCTGAGTAAAAGGCACATCCAGATGCTTTGAAAGAGTAAGTCCTCCTGAACCTGTTATAACCGGAAGAAGCTCCATCTCTCCCAGCTCATTTCTTGCTTTCTTAAGAAGACCATTTAACGTCTCCTGAATATTAGCATAATGTCTCTCATACTCTGCAAACAAAATCCTGTTCTCATCATCCAAAATGGCAATCTTTACAGTAGTTGAACCTATATCAATTCCCAATTTATATATGTTACTCATGATAAACCGCATTATCCTTTCTTGTGTGAATGTTTTCCCTACATTTATAAATATTCGTATCGTCAACGCTTAATGTTATCATACTTTTTATTTTTTTTCAACTCAAAAAAGTTAAAGTGGCATACAAAGGTAACCGTTCAGTCTTGTGGTACAGTTAATACTACGACAGTACATAGAAAGGCTGAACGGTTACTAAAAAAATGCCGCTTGGCAGCGGCACTTTTTTGAAAGGATTTGGTTCGAAAGATTTTATTTACACAAATCAGCCACAACCTGATTTATAAGCTTTCCATCTGCCTTACCCTTCAATTCTCCCATAACACTTTTCATTATCATACCCTTATTTTTGGTAGCAACCGCATCCGAAAACTTAGTAGTAATAATTTCTCTGATTTCTTCCTCAGAAAGCATTTTCGGTGCATACTCAGTGATAACATTTACCCTGAATGTATACTCTTCCTTTAAATCGGCTCTGTCTTCCGGACAAAGTTCAAGCTGCTCCTTTGCTGTTTTAAGTTCCTTTAATACAGCTCTGTCAACAAGCTCATCTGCTATGTTTTCTCTTGTTCCTTCATCTATGGCAAGCTTTTTTACTGCCTGAACAAGTGACGAGATAACTTCCTTTCTTTCCTTATCTCTTGCCTTCATTGCTGCTATCATATCCTTCTGTAATGTTTCAAAATTCATCTTCCTAAATCTCCTCTTTTTATCTATTTTTTATTTTCTATCTGCCAGTCTATAGGTTCTATTCCGTTTGCCTGCAAAAATTCATTGCACTTGCTGAAATGTCTGCAGCCAAAAAAGCCTCTGTATGCTGACAAAGGGCTTGGATGAGGTGCCTTAAGCAAAAGATGCTTTGGATTGTCTACCTGTGATGCTTTATCCTGTGCAGGTCTTCCCCACAGCATATAAACTATCGGTCTGTCCTGACTGTTTAATATGCGTATGGCGGCATCAGTAAATTTTTCCCAGCCAATACCCTGATGCGAATTTGCCTGATGGGCTCTTACCGTAAGAACTGAGTTAAGCATAAGCACTCCCTGATCTGCCCATTTTTTCAAATATCCGTTGTCAGGAATATAGCATCCCAAATCATCATGGAGTTCCTTGTATATATTTACAAGAGACGGCGGTATATCTACATCTGGCTTTACGGAAAAGCATAAACCATGAGCCTGGCCTGTATTATGATATGGGTCCTGACCTATAATTACAACCTTAACATTTGACAATGGTGTGTAATTAAATGCATTAAATATATCATCTGACGGTGGGAATATCTGATGTGTACTGTATTCCTTAACAACCGTCTCATACAGTTTCTTGTAATATGGCTCCTTAAATTCCGAGCTTAACGGCTCAAGCCAGTCATTACTTATTGCTGACATAATCTTACTGACACTCCTCTTTCATTTAAATATCTCTTAAGGTCATTTATTTCCAGTTCCTTATAGTGAAATAATGAGGCTGCAAGTGCTGCATCTGCTCCGCCCTCTGTTAATGCATCATAAAAATGCTCCTTTGTTCCTGCTCCGCCTGATGCTATAACAGGAATACTTACAACATCACTTATGGCTCTTGTAAGTTCAATGTCATATCCTGCCTTTGTTCCATCACAATCCATACTTGTAAGTAAAATCTCTCCGGCTCCAAGGTCATTCACTTTTTTTGCCCATTCCACAGCATCAATACCAACGTCGATGCGTCCGCCGTTTTTATATATGTTCCATCCGGAACCGTCAGGTCTTCTCTTTGCATCTATAGCCACTACCACACACTGGCTACCGAACTTATCCGCTGCCTCAGCCACAAGTTTTGGATTATTTATTGCTGCTGAATTAACTGATATTTTATCAGCACCTTCCCTGAGAAGAGCCTTAAAATCATCTATGGTTCTTATACCTCCTCCTACGGTAAACGGTATAAATACATTTTCTGCAACACGTCTTACCATATCAACAACTGTTTTTCTTGCATCACTTGACGCCGTAATATCAAGGAACACTACCTCATCTGCTCCTGCCTTATCGTATGCCTTAGCTACTTCAACAGGATCACCTGCATCCCTCAGATTAACAAAATTTACACCTTTAACAACTCTGTTATTATTAACATCCAAGCATGGAATAATTCTCTTTGTAAACATATATACCTCTTTTTTCTGCTTTTTTTAAGTGCCGCACGGCAACTGTGCCTGTAAAATTTTTGGTTGTGCTAATTCAAGCTGTCGCTTTGAGAATTAACCGAGACAAAATTTTCAAGTATCTTAAGTCCTACCGCACCGCTCTTCTCCGGATGAAACTGACATGCAAAAATATTATTATTCTCAACCGAAGCGTGTATGGTAGTGCTGTATTCTGTAGTTGCCTTTACTATTTTTTCATCTCTTGCCTTAAGATAATATGAATGTACAAAGTATACATATGCATTTTCATCTATCCCTTTAAAAAGTCTGCCATCATTTTTAAGATGCAGTGAATTCCATCCGATATGCGGTATCTTAAGACCTTCCTTATCAGGAATTCGCACTATGTCGCCTTTTAGTATTCCAAGACCTGCAACACCTTTAGTTTCATCACTGTTTTCAAACAGAAGCTGCAACCCTAGACAAATACCAAGAAACGGAATGTTTTTCTCTGCCACATCGTTTATGGTATTTATGAGATTATATCTTTTCAGCTTATCCATAGCATCTCCAAAGCTTCCTACTCCCGGCAGAATAACCTTATCTGCCGAAATTATCTCGTCTCTGTCTCTTGTAATTATGGTTTCATGTCCTAAAAATTGTAATGCCTTTTCAACACTTTTTAAGTTACCTGCATCGTAATCTATAATCGCTATCATCTTACTGCCTCTCCATATGCTTCTATTTTATAATAATAATTAGTAAAATCTAACTTCGATAATTCTACTAATGCT
>CAMENQ010000259.1 GCA_945928585.1 uncultured Roseburia sp.
ATAGTCATTGCCGTCTGTAATATCTGTTGATACCTTACCGTCAACTACATACTGTACATCATAGAAGTTTTCAACTATTTCTTCATATGAAAGCTTCATATCAATACCTGATCTACCATCACAGTATGTTGAGCGGCAGTACTCGTAAAATGTCTTTCCTGAGTTCTTATAATTCTCTATATTTGAAATAGTGAATGTCTGTGTATCTGTTGTAACTTTTCCATTTGTGAACTTAGCTGTTACAGTAAATACTGTATCCTTTGTAAAGCTGTAGTTCATAGATGACTGAAACTCTTTTCCATTGTTATGGCTGCTCTGCTGATTTCCAAGAGGAATATTTACATCTTCATAATATTCTTCAATTGTCTTATAGCATTCATCATCATGTTCATGCACATCTTTGGAACAAAAAAAGCCAAATCCACACCAAATATTATGAATATGCTCACTCTTTCCACATACTATTTCTGTGGCAGCTTCATGATAAACCTTATAACTGATAATTGGCTTTTCTGCTAAATACCACTCTCCGTTATTTTCTGTTCCAACTGCTATAGCAACATGTGAATATTTTACATTTGTGCAGTCCTGGTTGTGATTTCCGCCCCAAGCAAATGCAGATGTCATATTTGCTACAACCAATGTTACCGCAAGCAAAAAGCTTATTATCTTTTTTCCTATCTTCATTTTGAAGTCCTCCTTTTTTTATTGCTTCATAATTTTTACTGTTATGCTGTTATAGTTATTTTTATTCAACTAATTTTTCGTTTTTCAGCATATCTTTGTTTTCTTGTAATTGTATAATACTTTTTTATAAACAAAAAAAACACCCCCATTGAGGGGGTATTTTTGCCAATTTTTATATTTTTTACCAAAAAAACTTTTCTATAACCTTTGCCACTCCGTCTTCATCGCAGGAAGATGTAATATAATCTGCCACAGCTTTTACCTCATCACAGGCATTTTCCATGGCCACACCCATACCTGCAAATGAAACCATTGTCACATCATTCCTTCCATCACCGCATGCAACCAGTTCTTCTCTTGCCATCCCCAGTCTCTCAAGGAGTACATTAAGTGATGCTGCCTTATCTATTCCCAATGGAACTACTTCTATAAAAAACGGTTCTGACTGGAATACATTTAGTCTTCCCTTAAAATGCTCTGCCATAGCCTGTACCTGACTCATCATATAATCCGGCTCACCTACTATAAGAAACTTATCTACGGCTACATTGTCTTCAATAATTGTATCATAAAGGCTTTCCACCTTTCTGACAGGCATTTTCACCACCTTTGACTCTACATCTACATATTTATTATCAGGTTTCTCTGTAATTATATATTCTCCATCGTATGTTAATACAGACGCATTAAGTCCTGCTGCATAATCTATTACCTCTTTATAATACTCACGTGAAACAGGATTAGAGTATATGGTTTCACCGGTTTTGCAGTCTATGATTTTTCCTCCGTTAAAGCTTAAAATATATCCGCCTCTCTCCTTCATATGGAGTGCTTCTGCCACATGACGTATGCCCTGTGCCGGCCGTCCTGATGCTATAAGTACAGGTATGCCCCTTTCCTGCAAGGCTGTTATGGTGCTTTCTACGGCAGGGGTGATTTCTTTTTTGGTGTTTAAAAGTGTGCCATCTATATCAAGTGCTAATATTTTATACATATTTATATCCTTCCTACTTTTATTTCATAAGTATGGTTAATACCTATCTGACGACGAAAGCCTTTCATTATCCTCTAAATTCAAAAGAGGGACTTTCTCAATAAGACACTCTGTTGAAATGATGTGCTGCCCATCTGAGATTTTCTTATTGTTCCAGTCCCTTTTTATACGTTGATATTAAATAACCTTACTGTATATCCGCATCAGAAAGAGTATCACCATTATAAACTTTCTTTATAAGTTCCTTTGCCTTATCTACAGTAGAATAATCAGGATCCATAACGTAAACATTTCGTCCCGGCATAGAATATGTCTCCTTGCTTGAACCTGTTCCGGTAACTGCATAGCTTACTACATTCCATGAACCGCCCTCATTTAACTGCATTCGTACAAGAGACGATATCTGTGATGATGACATACTGGTTTCGAAACTGCCTTCAAGGCTGTCCATAAGTCCGCTGAAATCATTTAAGAGGGATGATGATGACATTTTGTTTATAATGGCTGTAATAACTGCCATCTGGTCCTTACCTCTCTGATTATCTCCACCCGGAAGAGAATATCTTTCTCTCGCAAAACCAAGAGCCTGATCACCATTAAGATAATTTATACCCTTTTTGATATAATAATTACCATAATGTGTTGTAAACGCATACTCTGAATTAACTTCAATTCCTCCTAATGCATCTATTACATCCGTAAATCCACTGAAGTTTATTCTAAAATAATGATCCATATCTATTCCATATAAGTTTCCAAGGGTATTCATAGACATATCTATTCCATAAATACCGGCATGGGTCAGCTTATCCAGAGGGCTTCCATTCATAGCCAAAGGTACATAATAATCTCTAGGCGTATTTACAAGAAGTACCTGCCTTGTATCCGGATTGATTACTGCAATAATATTTACATCACTTCGGCTTGTAGTGCTTATAGATCCAAAAACATCTATACCGCTTATATACAATATAAATACATTATTTGTCAAATCCTTATCAGTGTCTGTTTTAATCTGTGTGACTATGGAATTTTCATATAAAACCCTTGTATCATCTGCAAAAGTCTCAAAGCCTTCCGTCTCTACAATCGTATCAATAAAAGCACTTTTAAGAATAACAGCACCTATATCACCATTATACAGTGCCTCAATCATTTCAGGCCAGCTTTCATATTCTTTTTTGGCAACTTCCTTTCCTACCTTATCCTTTACGGAGGCAAGAGTCTTGTCTGTATTTTCTCTCTCAATATTTGTCAATATACCAAATGTATAATCCTTTGCATCTTCTATACTTTTAGCTGTATCGTCCTTCATAACATATATATTTATAACATCAGTTTTTGTATCGGCTCCCGATACTGCTCCAAACATACCATTAAGATATCCCACATAATATATGCCTACGGACCACAATGCAGTAAACACAATAGAGATAATCTTTCCAAATGTCCTGAACTTTTTTGACTGTGCCGTCAGAAATGTATACGCTACAAACAACAGAAGTATAAGTGTCAATGGTAAAAAGTATTTTATTGGCAATAGGTTCAGGTATAACAAAAGCGACAAAAAAATGATTGTGATAACAAACTGTATACCCGAAAGAATAATACTCAGCAATTTTGATTTTAAAAATGCTTTTACTCTTTCTCCTTTTGTCATATCCTCTTTTTTCTTATGTACCGGTTTCTTTTTCCCCTGTCTTCCCTGTTCCACAGTTTTTTGCGTTCTATGTTCAGGATTTGCCTTTCTATTCTGATTAGAAGTTTTTTTCTCTTCTGTCATAAATTTTCCCCTATCCTTTCCTATTTTCCTATATTTTATATAATATTTCATCCTTACAATATTTTATAATAAATATTATATAAGTATTTTAAACAATATTTTGTTTGGTTTTTAATGCTTCATTCGCCACTTTTTATAACCCCTTGGCTCTGCCTTAGTATACATCAATTCGACAAAATGCACAAGATGATTTAAACATTTAATGTAATACTGTTT
>CAMENQ010000260.1 GCA_945928585.1 uncultured Roseburia sp.
TCTCCTCTGTATCTTTGTCTCTTATGTAATCAAATCTGTAGTATACATTATCTATTTTTCTTATAACATAGTCATAATTTGAGCCTGACAAAAAATCATCTGTTATTTCAGATGATTTCTCTATATTTTTAATAAATTCATATTCCTCCGGATTTATATCTTTCTGCTTATTTATTTCTCCTGCCGCCCGTTCTATATCAACCATATATTCACGACTGGTTTCGTCTGTCCTGCCTGTCATAGCCATGTTTACACCAATAATGCCTGCAAGCATAAAAGTCATAACTATTATAATTAGTTTATTGTATGTTTTCATCCCTATATCCTTTTTACTTATTTTTCAACAGGTACTGTTATTTATAAGTTCTACAGATATGTGTTATTCCTCATATCTGTATCCTACTCCCCATACGGTTATTATGTGCTTAGGCTCCTTTGGATTATCCTCCAGCTTTTCTCTAAGCCACTTTATGTGTACGGTAAGTGTCTGCTGCTCTGATTCACTGTCAAAGCCCCAGATTTTATTAAATAATGTCTCCTTTGACATTGCCCTTCCCTTATTTTCCACCAGATATAAAAGTAGGGCAAATTCCTTTGAATTAAGGTTAAGCTCCTTATCTTGCATACAGGCAGTTTCTTTTACCTTATCCAGTTTTAAACTCCCGCAGACAATGGTGTCACTTTGATATCTCCGCTTAAATATTCCGCTTATCTTTGCCAGAAGTATATCTATATCATATGGCTTCTCAATATAATCATCAGCCCCAAGAATAAGCCCGTTAAGCTTATCCTCCTTTTCCGTTTTTGCACTTACTATAATAACCGGAGTATTATCATTATCCCTTATTTTTCTGCACACCTCGAAGCCGTCCATCCCCGGCAGCATAATATCCAGTATGACCAGTTTTGCACCATACCTTTCATACATAGACACTGCACGCTCCCCGCTATCAGCAACCGACACAATATACCCTTCCGCCCTCAGAAAATCACACAGCACCTCCGCCAGCTCCTTATTATCCTCCACAATCAAAATATCCGTCATATCCATTCCCTTTCCACACAAAATCCCTCCAGCGCACACCTCGCGCCGCTGCCAGGCGGCGCTTTTTGCTCTTCTCCTCATCTTTCACTCCCGCCACATCACCAAAGCAACAACCCCACACTTTCGCCAAATTCAAATTCGCTTCGCGAATTTGCAAGCGCCGCTGCCGGGCGGCGCTTTGTTACCAGCCCATCTCCATTAACCAATTACTTAATGTTCTCTCTCTGTTTTTAAGAGAAACCTCATTATCATACTTACCAAGATTATACTCACCCTTTATATTTCCGTCAACTATGTACATAACCCTTGTACATTTTGCAGCAACCTTTACATCATGTGTTACAAGCATAATGGTTGTTCCCTCGTCATTAAGCTTTTTAAGTTCAGTCATAACTTCTTCTGATGCCGTGCGGTTTAACGCTCCTGTCGGCTCATCTGCAAATATCATTTTCGGACTGTTTATCATACTTCTGCATATACATGCCCTTTGAAGCTGTCCTCCTGAAACCTCATTTATATCATTGTCTGCTATATCTATAATCCCAAGCTTTCTCATTAAATCCTGTCCGTATTTAAGTTTTTCATTCCTGCTCTTTTTGTTTGTCTTTGACTGAAAGGATGGGAGAAGTATATTGTCAAGGACGGTTAAATTCTTAAGCATATACATCTGCTGAAATATAAATCCCATATCATCCAGTCTCAGTTCTGAAAGCTCCTTTTCCGAAAGGACTGATATGCTTTTCCCGCAAAAAACACTGTCTCCTGCCGTCATTTTATCCATTCCAGATACTGTATATAAAAGTGTTGACTTTCCTGAACCTGAAGGTCCCATAACTGCCACCATCTCGCCGTTGCTTACTGTAAAGCTGACATTTTTAAGAACGTTATTCTGTCTTTTATTTATAATATATGTTTTGCATAAATCCTTTACTTCTAATATATTTTCCATGTTTCTGCCTCCATATTTTACTCTATATTTGATATTTCCGATGTATTTATCTTTCTTACCTGAAGTGATGTAATCATAGCTGAAAGCATAGTTACCGCAAGCACAACCAGCGGATATAATACATATGACTCCAGTGGATTAATCTGAAACTTAATATTTTCTGCACCCATCATCTTAAATATAGGCGTAATTATAAGCTTTGACAGCGGTGTTGAAGCTACTGATGCAAGAATTACGGAAATCAGAATTACTATCCCTATTCTTATTGTCTGCCAGCCTATTATAAATCCGTTTTTAAAACCTAATGATTTAAGAAGTGCTATTTCATTTTTCTCCTTTGTAATAAAGCTTTTTACCATAAGCACAGTAACCAGCATATTTATGGCAGCCACAACTATGAGTATAAGTTTTTTTATACTTCCTAGCTTTCCTGCTACATCACCTATGGCATAATTAATGTATTCTCCTGCCGTATATACTTTCCCCTCTGTATATCTTTCTTCCAGAAGTTTTTTTCTTTCGTCAAGCTGCTTTGATGTAGGTTCATCCTTATATCTTATCTGTATACCAAAAGCCCCGGTTACATAGTCATAATTAAGTTCCTCGCCCTCATAAAACCTTATGCCTTCTCCCATATTGTTCATACTCTGGTATGTAGCCGTAATAATATATTTCTTTGTATCATTTCCATTTTTTATATATACGTAATCGCCTATATTCGCATCTATATTTTCACATAAATATTTTGTCACTGCTACTTCATTCGAATTTTTCGGTGGTTCTCCTTCCAGATAATCATACTCGGTGCAGGTTACTCCGTTCAGCCCCTGAAATGCCAGTGATGATGCCCTTTTATCATTCTTTGATATAATCACTCTGAACATAGCTTCCTGAAAGACATCTGCTTCAATGCCTTTTTCCTTAAGGAAATTTTTTACGTCATCAAGTTTTTCTGTCAGCATTTCCTTTTTGTCTATATTAATCGTGAACACTGTCTCTATAGACATTATATTATCACACTCCGCCATGTTAAACCATTTTATAATGCCGTCGGACTGGATTGTATTTGCTGTATTTGCAGGTATTACTATAAGCAGAAGCCCCAGTGAAAATATAAGTATCATTGAAACAAACCGTCTTACACTGCTAAACACATCGTTTGCTGCCATAAATACAGCCGGCTTAAGCCTGCTCTTTCCCAGTGACAGTCTGCTTTTTGCCTTAAAACGTTCTCCACTCTGACCGTTTCTTATGGCATCTATAGGTGTAATTTTCTTTATTTTTGCAGTACACATAAAACAGAACAATACAACTACTGCTACTGTAAGCACGGCGCACAAGCCATTAAGCCATATACTGCTGCTTCCGTCTATTATAATATTGTCCGATGCATCCTTAAGCATCATATTTCCAAATGGTATACTTAATATAAAGCCTGTTATTGCACCTGCTATTGAAATTGCCAGATATTTTATTATGTAAAGCTGTCTGATATTTCTGCATTTTAAGCCAATAGCCTTCATTACCCCTATTTCCCTAAACTCTTCACTCATGGTAAAGTTTATGGTAAATCTCAGTATAACCATTGAAATCAATATAAGACATATACTTACCACCAGAAATATGGCTGCTATAATCATATCCATCATATAC
>CAMENQ010000261.1 GCA_945928585.1 uncultured Roseburia sp.
AAACAGAAGGTCAGATAAACAATTCATTTACATTCTAAAATACAATTCTGCCCCGGATATACGGGGCTTATGTTTTATAAGGAAAATTATGATTGATATTATTGTTTTATTGGGCTGCTTTATTGCTGCATGTACTGATTGTAAAACAGAAACAATACCCAAATGGTGTACATATCCTCTTATAATTGCAGGAATTTTTTACAGGGTTTCAGAAAAACAGATGGTATTGTTAGTAGCCGTACTTTTGGTATGGTTTTTAATTACATACATTCCGGGGATAGGTGGCGGAGATTTCAAATTTTTATTAGGAATAGCACTTTTAGAAGGACCTTTGTTTACTTTTAAAATGTTTATCACAGCAAACTGTCTTACTGCTATTGCATATTTGAGTATATTAATTATTAACAAAAATATTAAAAGCTACAGACTTCAGTCAGTCCCAATGGGATTACCCTTTGCTATGTCAACAGTTATTGGACTGTATGCAGGTTTTATTTTGTGAAAAATGTATTATATGTGTCTTGTCGTTAAAACAGCAGAGTGGGTTGGAAGCTTATAGTTTTAATGATACGTGGGTTATCAAATATGCTGTCAGATTAAAACAAAAAGAGAGGAGGGCGGCGGTTTTGCCGCAAAATTATGGTCAAAAAAATTAAGGAAATAGAGTGGGAAGATGGTGCTTCGGAAGTAATAGCATTTATGTTCATTTTCCCGTTAATTATTTTTGCATTTCTTCTTATTATTTATGGTATGCAACTGTCACTAACAGCACAGACCTTGCAGTATACCACATACTCTGCGACAAGAGCTGCAGTTATATCGGAAAATGAATCAACGGCAATAGACAATGCAAATGCAATTATAGATAATTGCATGCCGGAAGGTTATATGAATATTTCTGATGCTAATTTTACATATGAATATGTCGAAGGGAATCACTGGTTAAAAGGGAATATCATAAAAGGCACTGTAACATTGAATACTAAGCTCCTGATACCGTTTTCAAGGTTTACTAATGATAACGGGTATGCGACTCTTCATTCTTCAATATGTATGATGATTGAACGTCCGGCTGTTTAAGGGGGTAGGTGACGAGAATTATGTTTAAAGAATTAAAAGACAAATTAGAAGATGGTAACGGCAGCTTATTTATTGCTTTTACAATTTTGGTTGTTGGACTAATGGTATTTATACTATGTTCCGAACTGGGCAATATCCTTACCTATAAAAGTAAAATTCAGGTATGGGCAGATGCAACAGCCAACTCGGTAGCTGCACACGCAGCAACGGAAGACGGATTTAACGAAGAACTTGCAAATCAAATGTATCAAAAAATGAATACATATATGATTCAATATGGAAATATGCACAATGTAGAGATGAACATTGATGTAAATAACAGATATGTCAGTTCATATGTTTCATATATGCTACCTAAAATGTTTGGTTTTGGAAACGAACTGCCAGCACTTTTGGTATCTGCGGCAAAAGTAGAGTTTGTTGAATCACGTAACGGCTGGATAGATCCATTAAAGTCATTTCCGGCGGATCCTATGAGACCGATAGAGCCGACTGTTATGCTTTCACCAAATGTATATACATTAAATACCCATGAAACATATGCTGCATGCTTAAGACAGTTTTATATAGAAGACAGGTCAAGATATAATTACACAGGTATTAAAGATACTTATTACGGTTCAATGACAGCCCAGGAACTGCTTTTACAGGATATGGCATATTCTTTGGGTTTTAATGGATTTGATACTTCCAGTTGGGAAGAAGTTACCAATAAGGAATTAACAAAAGCCGAAAATAATGATGAATACTTTAGTGACGGATATGCATATGTGGCAGATTATGAAGGGGGAAGATATATCATTATTGGCGAAAGGCTAGGATTTGCAGATATAATATATTGTAATCCTGATGGGCGTGGAAACGGAAATGCTTCTTCAAAACTTGTTCTGATTAGTAAGTTAGATGCAATTTATCGTTCTCCGATGATGGTATATATGCCGGATAGTCAGATAGAGGATAATATATGGGATGTTCATTATAATTAACTGATAATGTGTTCGATACTACTGTCTGCAAGCAATATATTAATTTTATGAAAAACTGTCCTTTTGCAAAAATTTTACTGCAACTGGACAGCTTTTAATATATAGTAAAATTTTACTAGCTGATTTCTCAAAAAGTGGAAAGGATTGAAAACAATTTATGGATAAAAAAGAAACAATAAATATATTACAAAATGAAAAATCATGGGAAAGTGACAACAGAAAAATAAGAGCTTTTGAAGAGGCCATATCCGCATTAAAAAAACGTGAACAATATGAGCAGGAAAAAATGTGTCTGATTCCGTCTGATACATATACAAATCAATGCAAAGAACTATGCGAATTGAGAGATAAACAAGTTCCCAAAAAGCTGCTTACTTTTAAACCATGGCTAGGCAGATGCCCTGTATGTTATATGATTGTTACAAACCCTTTAGCAAATTATTGTGATCATTGTGGAAATAGACTGGATTTAGGATAAACAAATTACAAAATTTGCTTATTTTTATAAGGAAAAAATCTTTATAAAATATTCTGTCATACTGTTATTAGGAAGTTTAATATGGCTTCTTAAAAATAGGTATAAAAAATAACAGGAGGACGAGGCTATGCCAATTAATTTATCAAAAGGACAGAAGGTTGATTTAACAAAAGGAAATCCGGGGCTCAAAAATATTATTGTAGGACTTGGCTGGGATGTCAATGCGTTTGATTCAGGTGTTGATTTTGACCTTGATGCAGCCGCATTTATGCTTGGCGACAACGGAAAATGTCCGACAGATAAGGAATTTATTTTCTACAGCAATCTTGAACACCCAAGTGAATCTGTAAAACATATGGGAGATAATTTGACAGGCAGCGGAGATGGAGATGATGAACAGATTAAGGTTGATTTAAGCAGGATTCCGTCAAATGTTTCAAAGGTAGCTTTCACTGTTACAATCTATGATGCGGAAACAAGACGCCAGAATTTTGGTCAGGTTTCAAATGCGTTTATCAGAATCGTAGATGAGACGACAGGTCAGGAATTAATCCGTTATGATTTAGGGGAAGATTTTTCTATTGAAACAGCTGTTGTTGTAGGAGAACTGTATAAGAATAATAATGAATGGAAATTCAACGCTATAGGCAGTGGATTCCAGGGTGGTTTGGCAGCATTATGTGGCCATTATGGAATAGAAGTTGCATAAAAACGTGGTAAAAAAGATTAAAAAATTTGTGTAGTGCCAGTTGCAGTTTGCAGCTGGCTGTTAATAAATATTCAAGCAACTAGATTAGTATTATGCCACAAAATAAAATAGGTGTATAAAAATTTAGGAGGATTACGTATGTCAATTAATTTACAGAAGGGACAAAAGGTCAATTTATCAAAAGAGCATGAAGGACTATCAAAAATAATTGTGGGGCTTGGTTGGGATGAAGTACAGAAAAAGAAAGGGTTATTTTCTGTTTTACATCCTATTGACTGCGATGCATCTGTATTTGCTTTACAAAACGGAAAATTGATTTCTAAAAAAGACATTGTATATTTTGGAAATCTGCGCCATAAAACTGGAACAATTCAGCATATGGGAGATAATCTTA
>CAMENQ010000262.1 GCA_945928585.1 uncultured Roseburia sp.
TTTTTCTTTGCAATTAAATTTCCGATAATCTGTATAATACTTACCAATATTACGAGCAGAATAACAGTTGCCCATATAATATCATACTGTTTTCTCTGATGTCCGTACATTATGGCGAAATTTCCCAGACCTCCTGCTCCTATGGCTCCCGCCATTGCCGTAAGACCAATAAGATTTATAATGGTAATCGTAGTTCCTCTTGCTATTCCTGCAATGCTTTCCTTAAGGTAAACCCTTATGATGATGGCTATACGGCTAAGTCCCATAGACTGTGCTGCCTCTATAAGTCCAGGATTTACATCTGCCAGTGCTGCTTCTATCTGTCTTGTAAAAAATGGCACACAGCCTGCAACTAACGGAACAATTGCACCATCTACTCCTATGGCTGTACCCATCACTGCACGGCTTACAGGTACAAGCAGTGCAAGGAGAATAATAAATGGAATAGACCTGAACAGATTTATAAGCTTGTCCAATATATGGTACACTATTCTGTTGCTCATTATATTTCCCGGCTTTGTCACTGTAATGATTACTCCGAAAATAACTCCCAATACAAAAGAGATAACTCCTGACCAGCCTACCATCAACAATGTGTCTTCTATACTTTGGAAAAATTCCTCCTGTTTATTCATTACATTTGGAATCCAGTTGTTAAGAAGCTCTTCCATCTAATATCACCTCCACTCCTACGTTTTTTTCCTTAAGGTATCTTATGGCTCCATCTATATCCTCTGATTTGCCATGTACTATAGATACCAGTCCACCGATTGGATTATCACCTATCAGTTCTATGTTCCCAAAGATAATGTTAATGTCCAGATTAAACTTTCTTGAAAGCTGTGATACAAGTGCCTCCGAAACATTTCTCTCCAGATATCTGAACCTGAGAATTGCCTCGCCCTTTTGTATATTGGCTATGTTGCTCTTTTCCTCAACCAAATCATATATTTTTGAAAGATTAGAGGTATGCTCCACAAATTCTCTTGTTATCTGCTCCTTAGGAGCTGCAAATATGTCGAATACTTCGCCTGACTCCACTACCTTTCCGTCCTTCATTACTGCCACTCTGTCGCAAATGTCTTTTATAACCTGCATTTCGTGTGTAATGACAACAACTGTAATATTAAGCTCTCTGTTCAGCTTTTTCAAAAGCTCCAGTATTGCTTTTGTGGTCTTTGGGTCCAATGCACTTGTTGATTCATCACTTAAAAGTATTTCCGGATCACTTGCCAGCGCCCTTGCTATGGCTACTCTCTGTTTCTGACCTCCGCTAAGCTCCGACGGATAAGCTTTTGCTTTTCCCTCAAGTTCTACCAGCTTTAGCAGTTTTTCTACCTTTTCCCTTTTTTCAGCCTTTGAAAGACCGCTTCCCTTAAGAGAAAATGCTACATTATCATATACATTCCTGCTTGCAAAAAGATTAAACTGCTGAAAAATCATTCCGATTTTTTTTCGTTTGGCTCTTAAGCTTTTTTCTGACATAGATGTCAGTTCTTCACCGCCTATATAAACCTTTCCGCTTGTAGGTCTCTCCAAGAGGTTTATACAGCGGACTAATGTGGATTTGCCTGCCCCGGAAAAACCAATGATGCCAAATATTTCACCTTTTTTTATATGAAGGCTTACATCATCTACCGCCTTAAATACCTTTCCTTCGTTTTTAAATTCCTTTGTGACATTTTCAAATCTTATCATTGCTGCATCTCACCTCCTGTTTTTTATTTTGTTCCCTTGGGATGTATTAAAGTATATCATTTCTATAGGAATTGTCTAATATATGAAACTTTTTACTGGCTATAGATTTTATTTATAGCAAAACAGACGATATATTATACTGCATTTATCTTGCAACGCATAATATACCGCCTGTATTAGCCTGTATTAATTCATATTTTTCAGCTTAACTCTTTTATTTATCCGCAAACAAAACCTTTTCCACAAATTCCGCCGCATCTTTCACACAATCCTCGCAGGAGCGTATCATTTTTCCTGTTTCCACACCCTTTAGTTCCTTGCAGACTAAAGTATTATTTCTCTCCAAAAACAATTTTGACATCTCTTTTGAATGCCTGAAGGTTCCTGCCTTACTGTCGCATTTTTCAAGATTTCCCGTACTGTTCACCATGCCTGCCAGAACACATGCTCCCGTAAGTGCTCCACATGTTCCTTCCATGCCACCAAGTCCAAGTCCTAAACCCTCTGTCATTTTAAACATAGCCGCTTCGTCAATTCCGGCTAAATCACAATATGTGCAGGCTACTGCCTGTGCACAGTTATATCCATGTCTTCTTTTTTCTGCTGCAATTTCTGCTCTATTTTCCATATTTCTCCTTCTTTCTATGTATAAAAATCAGCCTGACATAACAATGGCTTACCAATCCTGTTTACCTTTACACATACACATAATCATTAAGCACCGGCTGTAAGCCCTCATCTGAAATGTCCTTATACATTTCATCGAAGCTTCTTCCATCAGATATTTCAAACTGCTCATCTCCGGCACCTGTATTTTCCTGTCCGTTATATTTGCTTTCATGATCACCTATTCCAGTGGACACACCTGCCGAAACCTTAGTTGCCGCTATCTTTACTATACCGTCCCTGAAATGCTTCTGCTCTCTTGACGATACGGTTATACCTGCAAACGGTAAAAATAAGCGATATGCGCAAAGCACCTGACAAAGCTGTCTTTCCCCTACGTCAAGGGGATTTATCCTGTCATTGTTTATTATCGGACGGAGTCTTGGACATGACAGGGAATATTCTGCATACGGATATTTTCTTTGAAGATAATATACATGTAATGCAGTTGCCAAAGCATCCTTTCTAAAATCTGCCAGTCCTAAAAGTGCTGAAAATCCAACACCTCTCATGCCTCCCATTAAGGCTCTTTCCTGTGCCTCAAATCTGTATGGGAAAACTCTCTTATGTCCTAAAAGATGAAGTGTCTCATATTTTTCAGAATCATATGTTTCCTGGAATACCGTGACATAATCCGCCCCACATTCATGAAGATATTTATATTCATCACTATTTATGGGATATATTTCAAGTCCTACATTTCTAAAGTATTTTGACGCAAGCTTACACGCTTCTCCTATATATTTAACATCACTTACTTTTCTGCTTTCACCGGTAAGTATCAGTATTTCTTCTATGCCGGACTCAGCTATGACCTTCATTTCCTTTTCTATTTCCTCATTATTCAGCTTTTTTCTGTTTATATCGTTATAACAGTTGAAGCCACAGTAAATACAATAATTCTCACAGTAATTGGCAATATACAATGGTGTAAAAATATATACAGTATTTCCAAAATGTTTTCCAGTTTCTATCTTTGCTTTTTCTGCCATCTGCTCTAAAAAGCCTTCTGCGGCAGGTGATAAAAGTGCCTTAAAATCTTCTATATTTATGCTTTCTTTTTGTAATGCCCTCTTTACGTCTGCCTCCGTATAAGTGTTATAATCATAATTATTCATTTGACTGATAACCTTATCCATTATGTCAGACTTAATCTGTTCCATTCCTTCCATATATTCCATATGATTTGTTCTTGCACTTTTATCATTTTCCAGACGGTGTTTTTTCTCTAATGCCTTTTCACTAAGACTTGCTGAATCTACAAA
>CAMENQ010000263.1 GCA_945928585.1 uncultured Roseburia sp.
AACTGGAACAGTTGAAAAATGAATTAAGGGACACTAAGGCAGAACAGGAAAACACGAAAGCGGAATACGAAAACACAAAAGCGGAATACGAAAACACAAAAGCGGAATACGAAAACACGAAAGCGGAATACGAAAACACAAAAGCGGAATATGAAAGTACAAAAGTTAAATATGAAAATGCAAACAGTGAACTTAAGAAAAAAGATTTGGAACTTGCAAAATTAAAGGAAACCATCAAACAAATGCAGGAAAAAGCCGAACATAATAAATAAGTCACAGGTGGAAAACTTAGTTAAATAGAATATTAAATAAAATAAATATATGTTACAATTTAGACCAACAGTTAAAAAATGGAATATTATAAATTATTTTCCAAGTGATAGATTTATATAGGATAAATAATCTAAAAACACCATTTTTCCTGCTTTGTTTAAATTGTAACATTTTTTTGAATTAGTAATATTTTTACTGGATTTATTTTATATAAGGTGGTATAATTAACATAAAATTATATTCGGTCAACTAAATATTGGAGGAACATATGAAATACTTAAAACAGTTTGGCATAATTATGGCCATTTCTTTTATTGGAGAGGTACTGAAGACACTTATTCCGTTAGCCATACCGGCTAATATATACGGACTTGTCCTTATGCTTTTAGCTTTGATTACGAAGGTTATAAAGCTTTCAGATGTAAAGGAAACCGCGTATTTTCTTGTAGAGATTATGACGATTATGTTTATTCCGGCAGGCGTAGGACTTATGGTTTCGTGGGGCTCGTTAAAAAATATTCTTATTCCGGTTATAGTTATTACACTTGTTACTACAGTTATAGTTATGGCGGTTGCAGGCAGGATTACTCAGTTTGTTATAAGAATAGAGAAAAAAAGGCAAAAAAGAAAACAGTATGGGGAAAACGAACATCAGGTGAAATCACAGTAAAGAAAGAGGTAGAAAATGAAAGAAATGATAACCGGCTCCGCTTTTTTTGGAGTATTCATCAGTTTGCTGGGCTATGAGGTCGGATTGTTTTTAAAGAAAAAACTGAAAAATCCAATATTTAACCCGCTGCTTATATCTATTATTTTTGTCATTGGAGCATTATTGCTTTTGGATGTGGACTATGACAGCTACAATGACGGTGCAAAATATATAAGCTATCTGCTGACACCGGCTACGGTTTGTCTGGCAGTGCCGCTGTACGAACAGCTTACACTTCTTAAGAAAAACTGGAAAGCCATAATGATCGGCATAACATCGGGAGTTATTACATCTCTTACAAGCGTATTCCTTCTTGCACTTGTATTTGGACTTTCCCACGAAGAATATGTTACACTTCTTCCAAAGTCCATAACTACAGCTATCGGTATGGAGCTGTCAAGAGAAATGGGAGGATTTGTTACAATATCAGTGGCAGTTATAGTAGTGACAGGTATATTTGGTAATGTTATTGCGGAACTTGTGTGCAGGCTCTTTAGAATAAAAGAACCAGTGGCAAAGGGAATAGCCATAGGCACTGCATCACATGCCGTAGGTACGGCAAAGGCTATGGAGATGGGGCAGGAAGAAGGTGCCATGAGCAGTCTTGCCATTGCCGTTGCAGGTATATTGACAGCGGTTGTTATCGCTGTTTATGCACAGTTTATATAAACCGCATTTTAAGCACACAGTTATAAACAGACAGAAGGTAGGGGAAACTATATGCCTTATATGAGGAAAAGAGAAAGACTGGGAGATGTTCTTTTAGGAAAAAAAATCATTTCGGAGGAACAGCTTCAGACAGCATTATCAGCACAAAAAGAAAAAAATTTGATGCTTGGTGAAATGCTGGTGGAACTTGGATACGTTACACAGGAAAGATTAAACAAGGTACTCTGTGAACATCTGAATATAGAGTTTGTAAACCTCAGAGTGGCAGACATTGACGATAGCGTGGTTGATATGCTTGATGAGGCCATCATGAGAAAATATACCCTTGTTCCATATGCATACGTTGAGGGAAGCATAAATTCCATAAATGTAGCTATGGCAGATCCGATGAATATATTTGCCATGGATGATGTAAATATGGTTACAGGTATGCAGGTGCAGCCGGTTCTGGCAGATGCAGGAGACATACAGGCTTTTCTTGACAGAAAGTTTGGAAAACAGCAGGCTCAGAACATTGTGGAGATGTACAAAAAAGAGCAGAGTGCTTTAGAGGAAGATGAAGAAGACGAAAAAGCAAGAAAAGAGGAAATAGAAAACGCTCCTATCGTTCAGCTTGTAAACAGCATTATAGAGCAGGCGGTAAGGCAGCGTGCCAGTGATATACATATAGAACCCTTTGAGGATATAGTAAGGATAAGATACCGTATAGACGGAAGCTTAATTGAATCTATAACATATGATAAGACACTTTTCCAGGCAATTATAGCCAGACTGAAAATCATGTCAGGCATGGATATTTCGGAAAAGAGAAAACCGCAGGATGGTCGTATTACGCTTGTAGTAGACAGGAGAGAGTATGATATAAGAGTTTCAAACCTTCCTACTGTATATGGCGAGAAGGTGGTTATGAGACTTGCATCGAAGGAAGGATTTAAAAAGGATATAAGCGAGCTTGGAATGTCAAAGCAGGATATGGAAAGATTTAAAAACATCCTTAAAAATCCTCATGGTATTATCCTTGTTACAGGACCTACGGGAAGTGGTAAATCTACTACATTATATACTGCATTAAGTGCATTAAACACAGAAGATGTAAACATAATTACTGTAGAAGACCCTGTTGAGGCAAATATAGACGGCATTAACCAGGTACAGACAAATGCAAAGGCAGACCTTACATTTGCTTCGGCATTAAGGTCTATACTCCGTCAGGATCCTGACATTATTATGATAGGTGAGATAAGAGACTCAGAGACGGCAGAGATAGCAGTAAGAGCCTCTATAACAGGACATCTTGTTGTAAGTACACTTCATACAAACAGTACAGCAAGTTCTGTTTCACGTCTGGCAGATATGGGCATAGAGCCTTATCTTCTTTCTGATTCTTTAGTAGGTATTATAGCCCAGAGACTTGTAAAGAGGCTTTGCACCTGCAAGAAGGAGGATTATGCCACTGAGGATGAAAAGAAGCTTTTGGAGATTCCGGTGGACAAGCCTCAGATAATATACAGACCTGTCGGATGTAAGATGTGTAATAACACAGGGTATTTCGGACGTATAGGTATATATGAGATTATGCAGATATCACCGGCTATAAAGCGGGTTATCTCAAAAAATGGAGATGCCTCAGAGATAAAGGACATAGCAGTTAAAGAGGGGATGCATACACTTAAAAAATCAGCAGCACAATGCGTGCTTGAAGGAACCACATCTATGGATGAGATGATAAAGGTGACATATGAAGTAGAAGAATAATACGGACTTGTGAAAGGATACATAAAAATATGGTAACATTTGATGAACTGCTGAATGTGGCAAGAGAAAAAAAAGCATCAGACCTTCACCTTACGGTAGGACTTCCGCCGAAGATGAGAATAGACGGTGAACTTATAGATATGAATTATCCCAAACTGACACCTCCTGATGTGGAAAATATAGCAATAAACCTGATGAATGAAAAACAG
>CAMENQ010000264.1 GCA_945928585.1 uncultured Roseburia sp.
GAGGTGTACTGTTTCAGGACTTTTTAAAGCAAATTTGCAAAAATAACAGATGAGAGGAAAAATAATGGATGAATTAAAAAATAATGAAAGATTACAGAAACAGTTTGATTTTATTGAGGAAATAGATAAGGAAAAGCTTATAGGCAGACAGACATATATCTCAGACGGAAAAAGAAAAGAAAATGATGCAGAGCATGGGTGGCATATGGCTGTAATGGCAATACTCTTAAGTGAATATGCAAACGAAACCATAGATGTATTAAAAACAGTTACAATGCTTCTTATACATGATATTGTGGAAATTGATGCAGGCGACACATATGCATATGATATGGAAGGAAAAAAGACACAGAGACAGCGCGAGGAAAAAGCAGCAGAAAGAATTTTCGGACTGCTGCCTGATGACCAGAGAGAAAAATTTAAATCACTTTGGGAAGAATTTGAAGAGGGAAAAACGGCAGAATCAAGGTTTGCACATACTATGGATAATATACAGCCAATGATGTTAAATGCAAAAACAGACGGAAAGGCATGGGTGGAGCATACGGTGGCATTAAGCAGCATACTGAAGAGAAATGAAAATACGGCTAGAGGTTCTGAAAGACTGTGGGAGTATGCAAAAGAAAAATTTTTAAAGCCTAATGTGGAAAAGGGAAGAATAATAGATGATAAGTCATAAAAGTCAGCAGACGCTTCGGTCAAAACTTGAAACAGGCTAAAAAGAAGCCTGTTTCTCAAAACTAAAATTCATCACACACCTGAAAGATATAAAATTTCAAATAATATGACTCATCAGCAGCCCAGAGTATAGGGTGGTCAGGAGCCTGTGTTCTGTATTCCACCTGCCGTAAATGTCTATGAACATCCTTAGCCGCCTTATTTATGGTTTCAGCAAAAAGCTCATATGACATAAAATGAGAGCAAGAGCAAGTAGCAAGGAAACCGCCGTTTTTAATAAGCTTCATTGCACGAAGATTTATCTCCTTGTATCCTTTAACTGCATTTTTTATGGAACTTCTTGATTTTGTAAAAGCAGGAGGGTCAAGAATAATAACATCAAATTTTTCACCCTTACGTTCAAGCTCCGGCAACAGTTCAAATACATCAGTGCAGATGAATTTTACCCTGTCAGAAAGTCCGTTTAGTTCAGCATTTTTTTCAGCCTGAGCTACAGCTAAATCTGACGCATCCACACCTGTTACGCTTTTTGCACCTGCTATACCTGCATTTAATGCAAAGGAGCCTGTGTGTGTAAAGCAGTCTAAAACTTTTGCATCTTTGCAGAGCTTTTGTATGGCAAGACGATTGTACTTCTGGTCTAAGAAAAATCCGGTCTTCTGGCCGTCCTTAACATCTACTATGTATTTTACGCCATTTTCAATGATTTCAACATTCGTATCAAACTCATCACCGATAAAGCCTTTAATACGCTCCATACCTTCATTTAAGCGAACCTTTGCATCACTTCTCGCGTATACGCCTTTTATGATGATACCGTCTTCTGCCAGAACAGATTTTAAAATATCAATTATAAGTAATTTAAATCTGTCTATTCCTAAAGCAAGAGACTCTACTACCAGCACATCAGAAAATTTGTCGATTACAAGTCCCGGGAAGAAGTCAGCCTCACCGAAAATGATGCGGCAGCTGCTTATATCTACTGTTTTCTTCCTGTATTCCCAAGCATTTTTAATGCGCTTTAAGAAAAAATCTTCATCAATAACAGCGTCAGCATTTCTTGTGAGAAGACGAATCCTTATCTTTGAATGGTCATTAATAAAGCCAATACCCAAAGGATAGCCGTTAAAGGCCTTAACCATAACTAATCCGCCATTTTCGTAAGAACCCATGATACTTTCTATTTCATTATCAAAAACCCACATACCGCCGGCATTTATGGTGCGGCCTTCTCCTTTTTTCAGTATAATCGTAGGATAAATCATATGTACCTCCAAATTAAATAAGGCTGTTGATTGTAATACTTATGAATGAATTTGGAACAAATAAAATAAGTAAAAAGCCTTATAAAATATTAATCTTTGTTAATTCTGCATTAATAAGGATACAATAAAATAAGAGGATTTTCAATATGAAAAATAGAGATGAAGTAACAGTTTAGCCGTGTCGGAAGACTGTTTTAAAGGGCAGGTATCCAGACAGAACTAAAATGTTAGATATGAGAACATACAGAAAAAATATTGAAAAAAAATAGTAGCAATGATAAACTTCAAGTGAAAATATCGTATCATATTATATGCTGTATGCAGATTGGAGAAAAGATGAATTACAGGGATTATATAAATAAAGAAATTAAGTGCAGCTGTGGCAGAATTCACAGCTGTCATATAAAGGACATTATCATAAAAGATAATGCCATAAAAGAACTTACAGCCATAATAGAAAAAAATGATTATAAAAGCATATATATTGTGGCAGATAATAACACGTGGAAGGCAGCAGGAAAGGAGACACTTAAAGCAATAGAACAGGCTGCCAGAGGTACGGACAAGCGAAGGGAAATCAAAATAACAAAATATATTTTCAAGGAAAATGACCTGTTGGCTGATGAAGTGTCTGTATCTGCATTATTTATTAATGCGCCAAAAGACAGTGATCTTGTAATAGGAATAGGCTCAGGAACCATAAATGATATGTGCAAGCTTGTAAGCGAAAAAATGAAAAATGATTATGCCATAGTAGCCACAGCACCTTCTATGGACGGCTTTGCATCAAATGTATCACCGCTTATATTAAATCATCTTAAGACTACCATCAACACAAAGATACCTGATTATATTATAGGAGATTTAAAAATACTGTGTAAAGCACCTAAGCATATGATAGCCGCAGGTGCAGGCGATATACTTGGAAAATATGTCTGCCTTACAGACTGGAAAATGGCGCACCTGATAAATGATGAATACTATTGTGAAGAAATTGAAAAATTAGTGAGAAAATCCATTGAATCCGTAGTTGAAGCCATAAAACCACATATAGGAGATGAGACAAACGATTTTCTTCAGGACAAAAAAACAATAAAGTCAATTATGGAAGGTTTGGTGCTTTCAGGTATAGCCATGAGTTATGCCGGAAACTCAAGACCTGCATCCGGAAGCGAGCATCATCTGTCACATTATTGGGAAATGATGTTTTTATTTGAAGGGAAAAAGCCTGTACTCCATGGCACGAAGGTAGCCATAGGAACGGTAAAAACAATAAAGCTGTATGAAAAACTTAAGAATAACAAACCCGATTTTAAGATGGCAGGGGAAGAAGTTCATTTTGATAAGGAAAATTGGGAGAAAGAAATTAAAAGGGTATACAGGCAGGCTGCCGATGCAGTTATTGAACTTGAAGAAGAATGCAGTAAAAATTCAGATAAAGAAGTAGAGAGAAGACTTAAAATGCTTGAGGAAAACTGGGATGAGGCAGTGTACATAATGGATACGCTTCCATCATCAGGATTTATAACAGATTTGCTGAAAGCAATGGATGCACCGTATAAACCAAAGCATGTGGGGGTTTCAAAGGAAATCCTTAAGGACAGTTTGAGGTATGCAAAGGAGTTGCGAAACAGATATGGACTTTTGCAGATGATGTATGATTTGAAGGAAT
>CAMENQ010000265.1 GCA_945928585.1 uncultured Roseburia sp.
AAAAAATATGCAAAGGATTTTCCGGGTGAAATCATACTTGAATACAGCCCTGAAAGCTTTACCGGAACAGAACTTTTATACGCATTGGAAGTATGTACGGCAGTTCAGGATGAGTGGCAGCCGACTCCGGAAAATAAGATTATATTTAATCTTCCGGCTACAGTGGAAATGAATACACCAAACGTATATGCAGACCAGATAGAGTGGATGAATAAGAATTTCCTTGACAGGGACTGCATTATTTTAAGCGTTCATCCTCACAATGACCGTGGTACAGGTGTGGCGGCAACAGAGCTTGCACTTCTTGCGGGAGCAGACAGGGTAGAGGGTACTTTGTTTGGAAATGGAGAGAGAACAGGTAATGTGGATATTTTAAATATTGCTTACAATATGTTCTCACAGGGTATCGACCCAATGCTTAATTTAGAGCATATAAATGATATTATAGAGGTGTATGAAAGATGCACCAAGATGAAGGTTGATATGAGGCATCCATATGCAGGCAAGCTGGTATTTACGGCATTTTCAGGCTCACATCAGGATGCCATAAATAAGGGTATGCAGGCTATGCACGAAAATAATAACCCGTACTGGGAGGTACCATATCTTCCTATAGACCCAAGTGATGTAGGACGTGAATATGAGCCTATAGTCCGAATAAACAGCCAGTCAGGAAAAGGCGGTGTAGCTTTTGTCATGGATACATGCTTTGGTTTTAAGCTTCCGAAGGGTATGCACAAGGAGTTTGCAGATGTTATACAGAACATAGCAGAGGCACAGGGTGAGGTGTCACCTGATACCATTATGGAAAAATTCAGGGAGGAATATCTTACATTTAAGACGGAGAGAGAATATCCTTTTGAATTTACAAGCTGTAAGCTGCAGGATGTTGATGATACACCTTGCGGTGATACACACATTACCATGGAGTTTAAGTATAAGGGTGAGCCGATGAAGGTAGAGACTACAGGTAATGGACCTATCGATGCGGTAAAGAATGCACTCCACGAGAAGACAGGCGTAAATATAAAGATATGTGACTATACAGAGCATGCTTTAAGTGCAGGCTCAAAGGCAAAGGCGGCAGCTTATATCAGCGTAACTGATTTGGATACAGGCAAGGCTACATATGGTGTCGGTGTCAGCACTAATATTACGAGAGCTTCAATTAGAGCCGTTTTCAGTGCACTTAACAGGTTAGCAAGATAAAATATAAATTAACGACATTTAGCTGCCGATAAGCGATAAATGCTTGTAATATTTTATGAAAGGTAATATAATGTTCACGCAGGCAATGAGCAGTGCGGTTTCCACAGGGCGAAGCCCTGCACTGCGGAGTAGAATTAGGATGTTTCACACAGAAATGAGGTGCATTATGAGCAAAACAGTATTATTGGCAGGTGGCGCAGGATATATAGGAAGTCATACTGCAATCGAGCTTATAAACAAGAATTATGATGTGGTTATTGTTGACTGTCATTATAACAGCAGTCCCATAGTATACGACAGACTGGAGGAACTGACAGGTCAGAAGATAAAGCATTATGATATTGATGTTGCGGATACAGAAGCTTTGAGGCAGGTGTTTGAGGAAAATAAAATAGATGCAGTTATTGATTTTGCAGGCTACAAGGCAGTAGGCGAATCGGTGCAGAAGCCTCTTATGTATTATGAAAACAATCTGAATACTACATTTTCACTGCTTCATCTTATGAAGGAGTACAATGTGGCAAATATAATATTCAGTTCATCAGCTACAGTATATGGTATGGAAAATCAGTCACCACTTGTAGAAAGTGTGAGACTTGGTCCATGCACAAACCCATATGGATGGACAAAATTTATGAACGAGCAGATACTTATGGATGAAGCTAAGTCCAACACTAATCTTTCAGTAGTGCTTTTAAGATACTTTAACCCAATCGGAGCACATGAGTCAGGCAGAATAGGTGAGGACCCTAAGGGAATACCAAATAACCTTATGCCGTATATTGCCCAGGTGGCATCAGGAAAGCTTCAGCAGTTAAGTGTATTTGGTAATGATTATAATACACATGACGGTACGGGAGTAAGAGATTATATACATGTAGTGGACTTGGCCAAGGCACACGTTCTTGCAGTAGATTATGCAGATAAGAGAAAAGGCTCAGATGTGTTTAATATCGGAACCGGGGTAGGATACAGCGTGCTTGATATGGTTAAAGCCTTTGAAAAGGTAAACAATCTTACCATTTCATATAAAATTGCACCAAGACGTGCAGGAGACATAGATACCTGCTATGCTGACAGTACGAAGGCTAAGGAGCTTTTGGGCTGGGTGGCAGAGAAAAATCTGGAGGATATGTGCAGAGATACATGGAACTGGCAGAAGAATAATCCGGAAGGATATAAAAGTGAAAAATAACAGTTCAGTTTTGCCGGGATAGCTGTGGCTTTCAGACGGGTTCGTATAGGGCGGAGCAGAAGTGGCAAAAAAGCCGGCAGCGACTCTTTCACGTGGGTACCTCAAAGCCACTTCACCGGTTTTAATAATATAAAAGGAGTCGGATTTCTCCGACTCCTCCAAGTATGCGTCCGCAAACACATACCCCAATTGCTATATATAATATACTATAAACGAGAAAAATATGCAAGTGCTTAAATAGAATTTTTTAATATTGCCATACGAGAAGCTAAATCCGGATGAATGGTTATAGCTGAAACACTTGGGGTGACGGAGTTTTGATACTCATTTGTGATTTTCTCAAATTCTCGTATAAATGCTTTGATTTCTGTTTTGGAAACTTTCAGTAGCTTTAAATAGTAACAAATAAGAATGATATAGTCACCAATTGTTTTAAAATTCATATAAGGCAGTCCCATTTCAAATATCAGACATTGCTTCATTGGTTTGGATGGGTCTATTTTTCTAAAACGGGTATCATATACTACATCATTATGAGCAATGGCATTACGCAAGTCCTTTAATGCATATACATATTTATAAACTAATTCACGATATGTATC
Source organism: uncultured Roseburia sp. (assembly GCA_945928585.1). Taxonomy (GTDB): domain Bacteria; phylum Bacillota; class Clostridia; order Lachnospirales; family Lachnospiraceae; genus CAG-303. The sequence goes on from CAMENQ010000265.1 coordinate 3,007, forward strand.
ACTGGAAAGATTTATGCCGATTGCCCGTGATATTGTCTCTCGCATATCTATTGTTAAGCAAGAAAGAAGATAACCGAAATCGCCCATAGTCAGTATCTCAAAAATCGCCCAAATAGGAACTTCATTATAATTTATATTGTTATAGAAATGAGTAATCTTTGGGTTGTTCTTTCTATATGCGGCAGCAACTGAATTTTGGATAGAGCCTTGCAGGTTCAGTTTGTTATTCTGGTATCTCTTTTTGATGTCGTTTGTTGCATTAGCTGGAGCATTCTTGTAACTGCTGACTACCTTTTCGTACATGTCATATATACTGCTTGAGCCAATTTCAGCCATAATTGTATTTAAAGCAATGTTTTTTAGAGCTGTTTCAATAAACATCATTTTACCATACAAAAGAGATTTAAGTTTTGTATCATACTGTATTGTAGAATAAATCTCGTTGTATTAGGTAAAAGGAAGCTGGTTCGAAGAAGATACAAAAAAGCGGTATCCCTTGTAACCATGAAAATATCCGGTATTTATTAGCTGTTGCTTTTGGGAACTGCCGGCAATAGCAATTCCATTATCTCTGAGGTGTCTCATCAAACTATCTGTTGATTTAT
>CAMENQ010000266.1 GCA_945928585.1 uncultured Roseburia sp.
TATAATTCTTGTCTTTAAATGCAAGTGTCACAAATAAGCCCACATCAGATGTGAAAAGCTTATATCGTCCTGCATCCTTTTCTAATGACATCGGGGCCCCGGGATTATTTGCATGATATGCAATATTCACAGTAAAAGAACTAAGCATATCAGGTATCAATTCACGGACCTGTTCTGAACGTATACCTTCTCTTGCATTTGAGAAAACATATCTCGACGCATTGCCACTTAAACTTGCAGGTATGGCATCAAATATATCTCCGGCGAGCCCGGTTCCATCTATTTTTGTGAAATCTTCCTCATACAAATCTACTATTTCTCTTTTTGTCTCATCGACAGTCTGCAAATTATTTTGCTCGAGATATGTTTCTATAGCCTGTGGCATTCCACCAACAAGCATATACAGTCTAAAAATACGCATAAGATTTCTGTGCATTACATTTCCTGCAGGCTTTTTCTTTTGAAGAAGCATCCTTATTGTATCAGCTGATATCTCATCGCCTATTGCCCATAAGAATTCCTCAAAGTCCATAGGATACATTGATATCTTATGTTCCTCACTTGGAATTAATATATCTTTTGTATTCTTCTTTATAGATAATAAGGAACCTGTTTCAATATATTTGTATCTTCCGTCAGCAACAAGATACTTAATTGCCTGTCTGGCCTTTGGAAGTAGTTGCACTTCGTCAAATATGATTACAGATTCCTGTTTATACAGTCTCGTTCCGGTTAACTGCTGTAACTGTAAGAAGAAAAAGTCCAAATCATACGTATCATCAAAAAGATCCATTATCGCCTTACTGGTATGAGCAAAGTCAATCAGGATATATGATTTAAACTCCTTCTTGGCAAATTCCTCTGCAATAGTTGACTTTCCAACTCGCCTTGCGCCTTTTATAAGAAGGGCATATTTATCGCTACGATTCTCTTTCCATTCAAGTATCTCATCGTATATTTTTCTCTTAAAAACCGGCTTTTCCATTTATAATACCACCTTTCTAAAGAGAGTATAACGCAAATCCCCGTTCATGTAAACACATTTTCTGCGCAAATCCCCGTTCACAAAAATAATATTTTAACTCAAATCCCCTTTTATCTATTATTGCCAACGATAAAAATTTTAACAAACTTCTTTGTTTCCTTTTAGGCTAATAGGAGAATAATATATAATTAGGGAACTTTTTTATATATTTCCTAAAAAAGTTCCCTATAAATTTATATGAATTTAAGTTTATAAAAGCTTATCCTCTTCTGAAGTACTCTTTCTGAATATAAGCCATAATCCCAACGGCAGCAGCAATATGCTTATAATCTGGGATGTTGATATTCCTCCGTACACTCCGCGGACAATGTCGCCCCTGAAAATTTCCGTCACTGTCCTGATTACTGTATAGCACAGGAGATAAATTCCAAGTGTCTGACCTGATTTTCTTCTTTTTCTGCTGTACATAAATAAAAATACAAAGAGTATAAGATTAAGTCCGCTTTCCATAAGCTGGACAGGAAATCTTGTGACCTGGTTTAATTCTGGCGTAAGTTCGTTATATGGATAATCTACTGCCAAAGGCCCATGATACTCTATACCATAGCAGCAGCCTCCAAGAAAGCAGCCTATTCTTCCAAATGCATGAAATAAAGGTATAACAGGTGCTATTACATCCGCAAATGGCATAACCTTCAGTTTAAACTGTTTACAATATATTATTACGCCTAAAGCTCCGCCTATAAGTCCGCCATAGAAAACAAATCCGCCAAAGACTATCATTATAACTTCCCATGGATGTGCAATAAACAAATCCCAGTTTTTTATAAGCTTTGGAATATATGTAATAAAATACATTAGCTTAGAGCCTATAATAATACCGATTACCATATATGCCGATGCAAAGCATAAATCCTGCTTTTTGACACCATAAACTCCTGCTCTTTTAAGTGCCACTACAAGTGACACTCCAAAACCGACTATTGCCATAAGCGCGTACATTGGAACAGGAAATCCAAATATATAAATATATGGAAGCATTTTACACCTCATGCCTGCACTTTATTTTTTTATCAGACTTGTGCAGGCACCAAGTCTGAATCTGTTTGCTCTTATATCTGTACAAGTACAAAGATATCATATATAGCCTTAATGGCTTTTTCAAAGTCACTGTTCTTTACACCGATAATAATATTCAGCTCACTTGAACCCTGGTCTATCATCTTAACATTTACATTTGCATGGGCAAGGGCTGAGAAAATTCTTCCTGCCGTACCTCTCATAGACTTCATTCCACGTCCAACCACGGCAATAAGTGCAAGATCTGTTTCTACTTCTATGTGGTCAGGATTTGTCATTCTATGAATATCTGAAAGCACCTGCTGTTCATGTGACTCAAACTCCTCCTGATGAACAAATACAGTCATAGTATCTATTCCTGAAGGTACATGCTCTATGGAAATGCCCTGTGTTTCAAAAGCCTGAAGCACTTTTCTTACAAAACCTATCTCTGAGTTCATCATATCCTTTTCTATGCTGAGTGAAACAAAGCCCTTCTTTCCTGCAATACCTGTAATGGTATACTTTGACTGACGGCAGGTACTTTCAACTATCATAGTACCCTCATCATCCGGCTTGTTTGTGTTTCGTATATTAATAGGAATACCTGCTTTTCTTACAGGGAAAATAGCGTCCTCGTGAAGAACCGTAGCTCCCATATATGCAAGTTCTCTAAGTTCCTTATAGGTAATTGTTGTAATAGTCTCAGGATTGTGGATGATTCTAGGGTCTGCCACAAGGAAACCTGAAACGTCCGTCCAGTTTTCATATATATCTACGCCTGCTGCCTTTGCAACAATAGAGCCTGTAATATCTGAACCGCCTCTTGAGAATGTCTTTACCCTGCCGTCCTGATATGCACCGTAAAATCCCGGTATAACTGCTCTTTCCACACTTTCAAGTCTCTTTCCAAGAACTTCATTTGTGTAATCAGCATCAAACGTGCCATCTTCCTTAAAGAATATAACCTCTGCTGAATCTATAAATTCATAGCCAAGGTAATTTGCCATGATAATACCATTTAAATATTCACCTCTTGATGCTGCGTAATCTTTTCCTGCCTTTTCCTTAAACTGCTTCTCTATTGTCTTAAATTCCTCGTCTAATGAAAGCTCAAGTCCAAGACCGTTTATAATTTCATTATATCTGTCCTTTATAGCCGATAAAAGGTCACTAAAGTTATTTCCCTTCTCTGCCACTCCGTAGCAGCCGTACAGCATATCTGTAACCTTTGTATCCTCATTAAATCTCTTTCCCGGCGCTGAAGGAACTACATATCTTCTGCTTTCATCTGCACGAATAATGTTTCCAACCTTCTTAAACTGCTCTGCACTGGCAAGGGAACTTCCACCAAACTTAACTACTTTTTTCATTTTTACCTCCACGATTTTATGGAATACAGCTGATTTTTCTTTTACAGCCTTTTCCATTAAAATTTATCTTTATGATAGTATATGGTGCTGTTTTTCTGTGTGAACACCCTATCTTATAGGAAACCACATTTTTGAACTTTTTTCAAGTATTTTATGGAATATTTTCAAAAACTTTGAACCTATAATTCCTTCAA
>CAMENQ010000267.1 GCA_945928585.1 uncultured Roseburia sp.
TATTGTTTTTGCTATTGCTGCCCATTCCCTCTTTTTATGTTTTTTGTCAAAAATTTATTTATCCAAAAACTATTCCGGAATATTGTAATTCCTCTTCATCTGCTCATAAAGTGTCTGTGCCAGTCCTAAATCATTCTGCTCAGTCACAATCGATGCCAGTTCCTGTGTATATGTATCTCCAAAATAATCAAGATACTTACTTGTTTCGCTGTCCTCATCCTTTGGAATCATTTTTTCCATAGATTTTATGACCTGCTCAACAAAATATGACTCAAACTGTTTGCAGGCATCCATAAGTTCATCATCTGTAGCCTTTGAATAATCTGTACTGTTCAAAGTGCCGGAAAGCTTTTCTGATGTACTGTCTGTTTTATTGTACTGAGAATAATACTCACCTATTCCGCTTAATAAATCTGCCATTTATTATTCCTTTCTATCTTCTAAGTGCATTTGCCTGTCCTAACATTTCATCTGCTGCCTGTATTGCTTTTGAGTTCATTTCATAGGCTCTCTGTGCAACGATTAAATTTACCATTTCATCAACTACCTGCACATTTGATGCCTCAAGGTAGCTTTGTTTTATTTTGCTTTTCTTAAGGTCAGGATTTTCCGACTCCTGTAATGGTTCTCCTGATGCATCTGTTACTTTATATGTACTGTCTGATGCCCTTGAAAGTCCGGCAGGATTAGAAAACTGTACAAGTCCTATGGTGTATCCGATAGGCTGTGGATTTCCTGTTTCATCAGGATAGCATACGTTTCCTGATGCGTCTATTGTAATCTTACTTGTATTATATTCTCCATCAAGCTCTATAGGTGCACCTGTAGTATCTAATACAGGGTAGCCTTCTGAGCTGCATAGCATAACGCCGCCGTTATTGCCAAGTGACCAGTTAAAGTGTCCGTTTCTTGTATATATGGTATCTCCATTATCATCCATTACTGCAAAGAAGCCTTTGCCATCGATGGCAAAATCCGTGTCCAGCCCTGTATCTGTCATAGAACCCTGTGTAAAATTAGCTGTGATGGATGCTGTTCTTGTTCCAAGTCCTACCTGTGCTCCTACCGGCTTTGTTTCTCCGTTTGCTGAGGTGGTCTTAGCCTGTGTTGTCTGATATAAAAGAGTCTTAAATTGTGCTGACTCGCTCTTATAGCCTGTAGTATTTACATTTGCAAGATTATTTGAAATAACATCTACATTTGTCTGCTGGGAAACCATTCCGGAAGCCGCAGTCCATAATGCTCTCATCATAATTATTTACGTCCTTTCCTTACTTTAAACCTTTCCTACCTGATTAACAGCCTTTTCTGTCATAGAATCGGCATTCTGTACTGCCTTCTGTGCTGCCTCATAAGCTCTGGTAATAGTAATCATCTGTACCATTTCATTTACTACGTTTATATTTGACATTTCCAGATAGCCCTGTCTTACGGAAGCATCTGATTCCTTTTCCACTGCACCGTCTACTATGTCATACAGGTTTTCTCCATATTTTTTAAGATAATTATAATCTTCAAAATCCGTCACCTGTATGGTATCGGCATATTCACCGTCAGCATATATATTGCCTTGTCTGTCAATAGCTATATCTGCTGCATCTGTAGGTACTACAATCTGTCCGCCGCCTTCGTTTAATACATAATCGCCATCCTTTGTTCTGAGATAGCCTTCATTGTCTATGGTAAATTCACCATCTCTGGTGTACTTAGTCGTGGTAACTCCCTGTTTATTGGTGAAGGATATGGCAAAGAATCCTTCTCCGTCAAGGGCAAGGTCAAATGTTCCCTCTGTGTTTTTAAATGAGCCCTGTGAGTAATCAGTATAATTTTCGCCTATCTTTACGCCTAAGCTCATACGTCCGACGTTTCTTGTAATAACCCCTTCTGTCAAATCATTTACCTTTATGGTTAAATTCTCATCGAAGGACTTAGCTGTAAGTCCTTCTCTCTTGTAGCCGGTGGTAGATGCGTTTGCCAGATTATTTGTAATAGTATCCAATCGTTTCTGCTGGTTTATCATGCCTGTATAGGCTGTATAAAGTCCCTTTACCATCTCTTAATCCTCGTTTTACTTTTCAGTGTTTTTGCTCTTTTCAGTCAGGAATTCAATGTACATACCTGTACCTATGGCAACGGCTGTCATAGGATCCTCTGCTGTCATGGTATTTATCCCTGTCTTGCTTTCTATGAGTTCCTCTAAGCCCTGAAGCAGACATCCGCCTCCTGTAAGAACAATACCTCTGTCGGCTATATCTGCTGCAAGTTCAGGTGGTGTCTTTTCCAATACGCTGTGTACTGCTTCTACTATCTGTGATGTAGTTTCCCTGAGTGCTTCCTCTGTCTCCTCTGATGTAACTGTAATAGTCTTTGGAAGACCTGTCACAAGGTTTCTTCCTCTGACCTCCATAGTAGCTACCTCTGCTCTCGGATAAGCTGCACCTATCTTTATCTTTATTTCCTCGGCTGTTCTTTCACCTATAAGGAGATTATGCTTTTTTCTCATAAATCTTACAATGGCTTCGTCAAAATCATCACCTGCTATCTTAATGGATGTACTTACAACTGTACCGCCTAATGAAATGACTGCAATATCTGTCGTACCACCGCCTATATCTACTATCATGTTTCCGCAAGGTCTTGATATGTCAATGCCTGCTCCGATAGCTGCTGCGATTGGCTCCTCGATAATGGCAACCTCTCTTGCCCCTGCCTGAAGTGTAGCATCCTGAACTGCCTTTTTTTCTACCTCTGTAGCACCACTAGGTATACACACGCTTATCCTTGGTTTATTGAAGGTTCTTCTGCCTATGGCCTTCTGGATAAAGTGCTTAAGCATCTTCTCAGTAACTGTATAGTCTGAGATAACTCCCTGTCTCAAAGGTCTTACTGCCACAATGTTTCCCGGAGTTCTTCCTATCATAAGTCTGGCTTCTTCTCCAATGGCCTTTATCTTGTTTGTATCTCTGTCAAACGCTACAACTGAAGGCTCCTTTAAAACTACGCCTTTTCCCTTTATATAAACCAGTATACTTGCTGTACCTAAATCGATTCCTATATCTGTTGCTAACATAATTACTCCTTTCACTTTATACGTGTATTTATGATTATGCACAAAAAAGTGCCTAATAAACCATATTAAAAAATGTATCCTTTTGTATTATAAGATATAAACGTAAAATATGAAAGAACTTTTTTCAAAAAAAGGAAATTTAGTAATCTGATTTTTTTATCGGCCAAATTCTCAAATAATTTATACCGCTTCACTTTGTTTTCAATATTTTTTCACAAAACTGTCACATTGCAATAATATACTGCAAACGTGCTAAGAAATTAGCATATCATCACATATCCAATACACCCTATCAATTGGATATATCGTTTTTCATACTCATGCCTAGTGTAACAGCTAGGCACCCCCGAAAACATCTTGGGAGCTGTTGCTTAAATGCACAGCTCCTTTTTTATGCTTCCTTACGACTATTATGATAAAGAGTAGCTAAAATGCAAAAAATGTAGTTAAATAAGATTGACCGTTCAGAGTGCTAATTATATAATTTTAATATACTTCAAAATCCATATAGTCATTTTTATGCAGGTAAAAAAATATCCT
>CAMENQ010000268.1 GCA_945928585.1 uncultured Roseburia sp.
TTCCAAAGCAGGAATATTCTATTTTCACTCTCTTTCCATAAGTTTCATAATACCACTGCTCAAAGTCCTCGTAGAGAGGATTTTCCCCTATAATGCTTACGCCATTGTCAAGCTCTATAAGTTCCTCCTCATCCCAGTCTCCAAGGTCTATATATTCCTCCCAGTTACATACCCTTAATGTAATAACATCCTCCTCCGCACTTACATTTTCAGGCAACAGATTGTGTCCGGATATTGTATTAAAAATGTAACCCGGCATAACTATTGACATTACCATTGACAATATTATACATAATGCAATATTATACTTCCCAGCACTATGCTTCTTATGATTACGTGGAGCTGTATTCTTTCCATAGGCTCGGCTTTTTTTCCTGTTTTTTTTACTTAATATCATATTCCCCGCCTCCCTCTATGGTATTTCTCTGACTTTTTCCTTTATTCTTATTTTCTGTCATATTCATTACTATTACAACCAGAATAACAGCCACAAAAATAACGGTGGACAATGCCCAAAGTGCTGTCTTTATTTCTGTCTGTGAACCTTTTGTGGCATTTACCACATATGTGCTTATTGTATCAAAAGTTGCCGGTTTAGTATAGCTTGCAATAAAATAGTCATCAAGTGACAATGTCAGGGCAAGTGCAAAGCCTGATACGATTCCCGGCTTTATCTGCGGTATAACTACCATTCTAAGTGCCTTAAAAGGCGTGGCTCCAAGGTCGAGTGCAGCCTCATAAAGACTTCCGTCCATCTGCTTAAGTTTTGGCACTACCGAAAGATACACAAATGGAGAACATAACACTACCTGACCTATTACAAGTGGAATATATGTACTTTTATCTATTCCGCATACAACCACAAGTGCTATGCATATGGCAAAGCCTGTTACTACCTCTGCATTTACAACAGGCACCTGATTTAATGAGCTTATGTAATTTTTTGCAAGCTTTTTTGAATAAAATGCTCCTATTGCTCCCAATGTGCCAAGGACAGTAGAAATCACAGCCGCCCCTATTGCAAGCACCAGTGTTCCTATTATCATATTTCTAAGCTCACTGTTTCCAAAAAGAGTCCTGTAATTGTCCATTGAAAATCCATGTATAGAGCCTATATGTGATGAGGTGGTAAAGCTGTATACTGCCAGAATCAGTATGGGCATATACATAAGTAACAGCATTATGCAGATATAACCGCGGCTTATGAGTTTTTTCATTACAGCAAACCTCCTCTACTGTTATCTTCATCAGAATATCTGTTAGTTACCAGTGTAAACACAAGTATAATAATCAGAAGTATAAGTGAAATCATAGAGCCATTGTGCCAGTCGTACGCACTGAAATAGCTTCCTATAAGACTTCCCATAATATACGTGCTGTTATACAGCATATCAAGTACTACATAATTGGTCATAGACGGCAGAAACACCATAACAAGACCACTTATAATTCCCGGTACGGACAACGGCAGTGTGACCTTAATAAAAGTCTGAAACCTGTTTGCCCCAAGGTCGGAAGCTGCCTCAAGAAGACTTCCGTCAAGCTTTAAAAGTGTAGTATACATCGGCAGTATCATAAACGGCAGAAAATCATATGTCATACCTATAATTGTATTCAAAAACGGATGAAAGGCAAGATTTCCCTCTATTAATGTAAGTACCTCCTTAAGTGCCGTTATGCGGAGAGTAAAATTAATCCACATGGGAAGCACAAACATTACCACAAGCACTGACTTCCGTTTAAAATGACTTCTTGCAAGTATATATGCTATAGGATATGCCAGTAAAAGACATACGATACTTGTCACTACTGCTATGCAGAGACTGTACAAAAGTGTTCCTATGGTATTTGCACTTGTAAAAAATCCAATAAAATTTTCTAAGGAAAATTTGCCCTGCCCGTTTGTAAAAGCATAATATATTATAACAAACAGCGGTGCTGCCACAAACAATGTTAAAAACATACCATATGGTATGCCAAGATGTTTTCTTGAAAAATTAAAGCTCTTCATATTCTGCCTCCTAATAATCAGAGTGTCAAAAGGTCTTGAAATGTTACAGTTCGTACTTGAAGATAAGGAGTTTATATACTCTGCAAAGTTTCAAGACCTTTTGACACTCTGATTCTTTTTACTTCTTCAAAGAGAAACTTATTTTATCCTTCGGAATAATAAGACTTACATAATCTCCCATATTCCATAAATCCTCATCATCTACAATGAAATCAAGTTCCTCATCAGTTCTCACTACATAGCTGTAATGGTCGCCCTTGTATATAAGATTTATAATGTGTCCTCTTGTAATTCCTGCTTTCTCATCATCGCTCATGGATATATCCTTTGGACTTATGGTGAGAATAACCTTGATTTTACCGTAATCAATTTCATTGCCGTGGGCATCCGTCATAGTGTAGTTATCCTGCATTTTTGCTCCCGGTATAAGTGATGCCACATTACACTCTATTTCGCCATCAAATAATGTAAGTCCAAAGCCTTCATCAACTGATGACTCAATCCTGTTTATGTTTGTTTCAGATACCATAATGTGTATTCCCTCAGGCTCTACAATTAAACCTACCTCTGCACCTGTTTCTGCTTTTTTGGTAGATTGTATTACTATTTCATTTTTGCCTGACATAACTGTTATCTCATAGTGAACGCCCTTAAAAATAACACTTGTAACAACACCCTTTATAATGCCATTTTCCGGTGAAGTAATAATAACATCCTCCGGTCTTACTACTGCATCTATCATGGTTCCATGCTCTATATCGTCAACACACTCAAACTCAGCTCCACAGAAACGAACCTTACATTTTCCCGTCATAATGCCGTTAAAAATATTGCTCTCTCCGATAAAATCTGCAACAAAGGCATTTTTAGGCTCGTTATATATATCTTCAGGAGTTCCTACCTGCTGTATTCTGCCCTCTGACATAACTACTATCTTATCTGACATAGTAAGGGCTTCCTCCTGGTCATGGGTTACATATATGAATGTAATGCCAAGTCTTTCATGCATGCTCTTAAGCTCAAGCTGCATTTCCTTCCTCATTTTTAAATCAAGTGCTCCCAAAGGCTCATCCAAAAGAAGTATCTGAGGCTCATTTACTATGGCTCTTGCTATGGCTATACGCTGCTGCTGTCCTCCTGAAAGTGTCTGTATTTTTCTGTTTTCAAAGCCTTCCAAATCAACCATCTCCAAGGCTTTTTTTACCTTTTTTACAATCTCTGGTTTCGGAAGCTTTTTAAGCTTTAATCCAAAAGCCACATTATCATATATATTCAGATGAGGAAACAATGCATAGCGCTGAAACACTGTATTTATAGGTCTTTCATTCGGTGGAAGTTTAGTTATGTCCTGTCCGTTTAAAAGTATTTCTCCGCCTGAAGGCAAATCAAAGCCTGCCACCATACGGAGTGTGGTAGTCTTTCCACAGCCGGACGGTCCTAAAAAGGTAACAAACTCTCCACGCTTTATGGTAAGATTAAAATCCTCCACCGCCGTGAAACCATCCTCAAAGGTGCGGTAAAGATTTTTAAATTCCAGTATATTTTCTGATTGCTTTATATTTTCCAATGATTTATTCTCCTGTATGCAAATATGTATAT
>CAMENQ010000269.1 GCA_945928585.1 uncultured Roseburia sp.
ATAATGACGGAATAATCCTTAACACAGTTATTTTACTTTTAATAACACTGGCACTTTTAGCTTTATCATCAGTGGCAGGATTACAAAGAAAAGGAAGAAATTAGTTTTGAGAAAATTTTTAACATGGCTTCGGCTTCTTTTTAAGAGACAACTGAAAAAAATATCCATGTATGTTATTCTGGCAGTGCTTATTATAATATGTATAGGCATAAGATATGCGGCACAGCATTTCTCAGTAAATATAGACATAGGTGTCGTAAATCAGGATGACGGGAATGTATCAGCTATGATAGAAAAAGCTCTATATGAACATAATGGACTTGTGACATTTGTAAAATACGAAAACAGGTCAGAGCTTGTGGCAGCAGTACAGTCAGGAAAAGTATATGGCGGCTATGTATTTAAGCCGGAGTTTAGCAGAAAGCTTTTAGAGGGAGATACAGAGGAAATCATCGAAGCACTGGCAACGCCAAATAATATTATTACAGGCATTTCAAATGAAATGTTTTTCTCTTTCGTAATGAAGGAACTTTCATATGAAGAACTGGTGCAGGACACTATAGACACAGGCTTGTTTAAAAAGCTTTCAGAGGAAGAAATAAGGGAAGAACTAAGAAAGTACTATGACGTAAATCTTGCAAATGGAAGCACATTTTCCCTTTCATATGAAAATACACCGGAGGATTATGAAGGAAAATTCACCAGTATCGACATTTTAGACTATATTTCCCCTGTAATAGTGGGACTTGTAGGGCTTATGATATTTATAAGCGGTCTGTGCGGTACCATAAATTATTATGATGACAGAAAAAACGGAAGTCTTATACTTTTAAAACCTATACTAAAACAGCTTATAGCAGTGATAGAAATTGCCATTCCTGTATTCATTGTAACCATCGCAGGCATATTTATTTTAATAGGAACAGGCATGGAACAGTCTGTTGGAGGGACAGTCTTAAAATATGTTTTATATGATTTTATTGTAATAATCTATTGCTATATATTAAAAACAATAATTCGCAAAAAAGAAATATTTATAAGTCTCATCCCTGTGCTTATACTAATGTCCATTTTATTCTGCCCGGTATTCACAAATGTAGCATCCATGTCACCGGCGCTTGCCAGTGCAGGAAAGGCAGTGCCTCTCTACTGGCTATACTATATATAATAACAGTTCAGATTTGCCGGGGCAGGAAGCTGTGATACTGGAACGGGCAGTTGATATATATTATGTGGGTAAGCATTGAGGAGACTGCTGAAAATTTATTAATATAGAACTGTCAGCTCCTTAGCAGAGGTCATCTGTCTGAGGAAGCGGCTGAGACTTCAGCCGTTTCCGAGTTATGACCGACGCTTAGGAGGTGGCAGTTCTATGTTAATAAAATTTTCTGCTGTCTCCGAAGCTTACCCACATAATATATACTACCTGCCCGTTCCGGTATCACAGCTTCCTGCCCCGGCAAGTCTGAATTGTTATTAGATTACAAAAAAATATAAAAAAAGGGTTGACAAAAAATAAAATGCCTTTATAATAAATGACTATAAACAAGACGAAGGCGTCTATGGCTAAACAGCCGTAGGCGTCTTTTTTTGTTCATATGAATATAAAATATAATGGAGGTAAAAGTTATGGAAGAAATTTTTCAGGTATTACACGAAAACATATTTGGAATCTGGTTCCTAATCGGTGCTGCATTAGTATTCTGGATGCAGGCAGGTTTCGCAATGGTGGAGGCAGGCTTTACCAGAGCAAAGAACACAGGTAACATTATTATGAAAAACCTTATGGACTTCTGTATAGGTACAGTAATGTTCATACTTATAGGTTTTGGATTATTATTAGGTGAAGATTTAGTAGGCTTTATCGGAAAGCCGGGATTTGATATCTTCACAGCTTATGAAAACTTTGATTTTTCATCTTTCATATTTAACTTAGTATTCTGTGCTACAACGGCAACAATCGTTTCAGGAGCTATGGCTGAGAGAACAAAGTTCTTATCATACTGTATTTACTCAGCAGTTATCTCAGGTCTTATCTATCCTATAGAAGCTCACTGGATTTGGGGCGGTGGCTGGTTAGCAGAGCTTGGTTTCCACGATTTTGCAGGTTCATGTGCCATCCATATGGTAGGCGGTATCGCAGCTTTAGTCGGAGCAAAGATATTAGGACCTCGTATCGGTAAGTTTACAAGAGATGAAAAGGGTAAAGTGACAAAGGTAAATGCTTTCCCTGGACATAACCTTACAATCGGAGCACTTGGTGTATTTATTCTCTGGCTTGGCTGGTATGGATTTAACGGTGCAGCCGCTACATCAGTAGAACAGCTTGCATCAATATTTGTTACAACAACAATAGCTCCGGCAATTGCAACAGTAGTTTGTATGATTTTCACATGGGTTAAATATGGCAAGCCTGATGTTTCAATGTGTCTTAATGCTTCACTTGCAGGTCTTGTAGCTATTACGGCAGGCTGTGACTGCACAGATGCTTTTGGCTCAATCATAATCGGTGCAGTTGCAGGTTTACTTGTAGTATTTGGTGTATGGTTACTTGATTACAAATTACATATTGATGACCCTGTAGGTGCAGTGGCAGTACATATGATGAATGGTATCTGGGGAACAATAGCAGTTGGTTTATTTGCTACAGAATCAGCTCCGGGTGCAATGGTACTTGATGAAGCTACAGGTGCATATGTAGAAGAAGTCGTAGGAAACGGATTATTCTATGGCGGCGGTTTTGAACTTCTTGGAAAACAGTTACTTGGATTTATAACAGTAGCAGCATGGGCAGCAATCACGATGGTAATTGTATTCTTAGTAATAAAGAAGACTGTAGGTCTTAGAGTTACAAGAGAAGAAGAAATACTTGGTCTTGATGCAACAGAGCATGGTCTTGCGTCAGCATATGCAGATTTCGCACCATTTGTTCCTGATGTAATGACAACTACAGAAGATAAGCCTGTAAAGGCAGAGGAGGGAGCACCTCTTACAGTAAGCGAGGCAGTTCCTGTTGTAGGTATTCCAAAGACAATCGCACCAACAGTTTCAGATGTGAAGCTTACTAAGGTTGAAATCATCTGTAAGATGGAAAGATTTGAAATACTTAAGGAAGCTCTTAACAAGATTGGAGTTATGGGTATCACAGTTACACACGTTATGGGCTGTGGTGTTCAGAAGGGTGCTTCTAAATACTATCGTGGTGTTGAGGTAGAAGCTAAGCTTTTGCCTAAGGTTAAGCTTGAGGTTGTTGTCAGCAAGGTGCCTGTAGAAAAGGTTATTGAGGCAGCAAGAAAAGCACTTTATACAGGAAATATCGGAGACGGTAAGATATTCGTATACGATGTTGAAAATGTTGTAAAGGTAAGAACAGGTGAGGAAGGCTTTGATGCACTTCAGGGACCTGATGATTTAGCCAGTGAGAAATAAATATATAAATTAAGTAGAAATTCCTCCCGAAAGGCACATATGTATGAGCTTTAGCTTGTACATATGTGTTTTTTATTTAATAGGAAATTACTAAAGCAACAGCGTGGAATTAAGAAACCAAAAATTCGCGAATGCGAATTTATAAGTCTCGCTGCCGAGCGAGACTTTTTTATTG